>CAYLPF010000045.1:0-8435 GCA_964385485.1 uncultured Lachnospiraceae bacterium
CCGATCTTATAGAAAGCCCAACTCTTCCCGTTTAGCAGCTTAGTGAAATTCACGCCGTTAATCTTGATCGTCGCCGGCATCGGCGTCTTCTTAAACGTGTACTTGCAGGAAAGCTTATACGTCTTTCCGCCCTGTTTTACCCGAAATGAGACTGTCGACGTCCCAAAGCCATTAAAGGATATCGTAATGCCCTTCTTGTTCAGCTTTTTGTTATAGCTTGCGGTCAGGACTTTCGTGTTGCTCGACTTTACATTGGTGACCTTCGCGTTTGAGGCAAGGTTGTTTATCGCAATATCGAAATTTCCCTGAACCTTGGGATCCTTGTATTGATCCCTGAGAATAATGTATTTGCTGTCATCCCATGCTACCCCAAGCATCCCGTACCGCACCTGCGTCTTTGCGCAGGTTGGCTTCGAAGCCGCCTCGCCCTTTAAGGACGGCGCCATCAGCACCGCAAGGAAGCACAGCGCGGCGCAGAGGACTGTTTTCTTTAAAGTTTTTGTTCTTTTTAATACTTTTGTTTTCCTAGCTATATATTTCGTCTGTAGCTACCCCCTTCTGCAGAGTTTGGAACCTAGCACGTATTTTTTCTGCTTTAGGTTCTTTGGTAGGCTTCTATGGCAAGGCAAAGGGTGTCCATACCCGTGGACGCCGTGATCCAAGGCGGCAGTGTCACCGTCATCCGGGGATCAAGGATCGCCACAAAAGTACCCCGCTCCCCTAGCAATACACTCACACCCCATCAGATCCTCTGCATCCTGAGAAATCATCAGCCCGACACCTTTCGCAGTATCCCGCACGCTGCCGCCGCCCAGAGCTACCAAGCCATCACATCCATACGCTTGGTATTCTCCTGCAATCTGATTCACAACATCCACACTGGAATCTCTGGGAATATCTGTAAACACACGTCCGATCTGAATGTCCCCCAAGCCTTCCGTCACGAGTTTCAAAGTACCGATTTCCTTCAGCATAGCATCGCTGAGCACCATAGGATGCGTAATACCCAGGATGTCCAGCTCATATGCCAGATTCCTGGAGCGCTCCCGGCCCGGAGCACAGCTTGGTGGAATTTATAAATTCAAAATAATTCATAGCTTAGCTATTTCTCCTTTCAGCGGTTCTCCAGCAAGATCAGTCCGTACACCAAAATAGCGCTCATCCTCTTTTCCGACACCTCTTTCAATATCCTGCGGTACCAGAAGCCCGGGGAAAGATAGGCTTCGGCATACTCCACACACCACACAAAGCTCATAGTCTGATAGATGTCTCCCTCAAGAGCAAACTGGTACTCCGCGTAAGCCTCCGAAACACTCATCTGTCCTGTCAGTACCTTAAACGCCCCTGACACCGATTAAACCGCATAGTAATATCCGCCCGCTGGACCCGATGCAGGCGGGTCACCCCGTAACGCTCATGTCGGCGTACCGCCAGAACCGCGCCGCCAAGCTCGCAGACCAGCTTCAGTGACAGATCCGACGGCCAGCTGTCCATCTCCTTCTGTACCCGGTCATTCCTCCGGTACATCACACGCAGCCTCGGTACAATACCAGCAAAACCAGCCGGTTTATCTGATTCATCAGTTCTCTTTTCATTTTCTCCTCCAATCTGTTAATTATCTTAACCATCCCGCAGGAAACTGCCAAGCCATAATTGGAAGCGGTGAGGGGCATAAATTCGCAGATGAAGCAAAGTGCCCGGCGAAGACAGTTGTCTGATGATTGGGGGAGTTTTGGACAAAACATTTACTACAAAAAAAATGTACTTTAGTCCGAGGTGACATATAAAAAGCATAGAGTAATGATGTATTTATTGACATTAACGAAAACGAACGTTATAATTTTTTCAATAAATGGCAGAATACATATATCCAATGCGCGTTGATACTGTGAAAGTGCTCATTTAGGGAAAAGCACGAGGGCTTTTTTGGTGAAAACTGACATCAAGATTTGGCAGAATGCTGTCAAGATAAAAGTACAGTTTTTCTGTAGAAAATGGAGGTAATAGAATGAAGAAGAAATTACTTAGTGTTCTTCTGGGATGCACGTTGCTGTTCGGAAGCGCAATGGGCGTTATGGCAGAAGAAGTGGACATGAATGAGGACGGCACCATAAACAATCCGGAGGCTGTGGAGACGATTGAGGGCGATCTGACCTTCTGGTCCCTGTTCACCGGCGGTGACGGCGAGTGGTTCGGACAGATTGTAGATGATTACAATGCGACCTCCCCCGACTATCCGATCCAGTGCATTACTCTGGTGTGGGATGATTACTACACGAAGCTGCAGACCGCAGTGGCGACCGGAAATGGCCCGGATACGGGCGTGTCTCACGTATCGAAGCTGTATGAACTGGCCGAGACCGGAGTGATCGAGCCGCTGGATGGCTATCTTGAGGAGCTCGGCATTGATCTTGCAGACTACTATGAGCAGGCATCCATCGATGCAGTGACGATCGACGGCTCCATCTATGCAA
The DNA here is from genome assembly GCA_964385485.1 of uncultured Lachnospiraceae bacterium. Lineage (GTDB taxonomy): Bacteria > Bacillota > Clostridia > Lachnospirales > Lachnospiraceae > Choladousia. Next base: position 2,475 of record CAYLPF010000045.1, read on the forward strand.
TTCCGCTGGATACACACTGCGAAGTTATGTACTACAATCTTGACCTGTTGGAGCAGGCGGGCATCTCTGAAGATGATGTGAAGGCAATCGCGAGCGCAGAGGATTTCGAGGCGTTGCTTGCAAAATGCAAGGAAGCTCTGCCGGAGGACGTATCTCCGCTGGCGATCACGAACAGCGGCGATGACCCGTTCCGTATGTGGTATGCGACCTATTTCCAGATGGGCGGCTCGGATTTCGTAAATGAGGACGGCACTGAGAATACGATGGACGCAGAGATCGCGAAGGCAGCTATGGAATGGTGCAAGAGCCTGTATGACAACGGCTATATTCTTCCGGGTATTGATGATCACTCCGCGCTGTTCCAGTCTGGAAAGGCTGCATTCGAATTCGGCGGCACCTGGGTGACTGGTACCTTCGAAGGAACCGATGGACTGAATTTCAACGTGGCCTGCTATCCGCTGACCTATGGCGACACGGCTTACTGCTGGGCAGATTCCCACACTCTGATTCTTCCGGTGAATCCGGACAGGACAGAGGAAGAGAGTAAGGGGGCGGTGCAGTTCCTGTTCTCTGCTTCAAATGACGGCGGGCTCACATGGTCCGGATCCGGTCAGATTCCGGCTGCAAAGGCAGCCAACCAGAGCGACGAGTATAAGGCGAAAAAGGGCTTCAATGTGATTGACGAGCTCGGGCTTGCAAAGTATGCTCCCCGTGTAACGAGTTACTACGGCGGCATGAAAGGCGATATGATTACGGCTTTGAACGGATACTTCCAGGATATAACAGATCTTGACGCTTCCTTCGAGGCACTGAATGCGGCTGTCGAGGACAATCTTGACTAATCCCGGCCGATTTTGGGAACGCTGAGACAGGGGGGAGAAGAAATTCTCTCCCCTTTTTCTGACAGGAGGTGAGAAGCCCTATGAATAACAGTATGAAAAAAAAAGAGCGGAAGGCAACAATGACTGCCCTTCTCTTTATTCTCCCGTTCTTTGTCCTGTTTACCGTCTTTACGGTGTATCCGATCATACAGGGAGTCTGGGTGAGCCTGAATAAATGGTCGCTGATGGGACGTCAGTCCTTCGTTGCTCTGGACAATTTCACGAAGATGATCAAGGATTCAAAGTTCTGGGCATCGCTGCAGCACACCTGTATATTTGTGGTCCTGTGCGCACCGCTGCTCGTGATCATTTCGCTGATTATGGCGGTGTTTGCGAATCGGCAGGTAAAATATAAAAAATTCCTGCGGATCGCATATTACCTGCCAGGAGTGCTTTCCGTGTCGGTTGCCTCCTTCGTATTCAAATATACCTTTGCACCGTACCGCGGCTTTATCAACGGCGTGCTGAAGTGGCTCGGGGTGTGTAACTCGACGAATGAGCCATTATGGTTCAATGATGTAAAACTGTCGTGGGTCGTGATCGTGGTGATGACTGTGTGGTGGACCTGCGGTTTCCCGATGCTGTTGTACCTTTCTGCGCTGCAGGACATCTCAAAGGATGTCTTGGAGGCCGCGGATGTGGACGGAGCAAATTCCAGGCAGAAGTTTTTCCGGATTACGCTGCCGCTTCTGAAACCGACGATTTTCCTGGTGACCATGCTCCAGATCATCGCCTGCTTCAAGGTATTCGGCCAGATCCGGTTGGTAACGGGCGGAGGGCCTGCGAGCTCAACGCGCTCCCTGATCATGTACATCTATGAGCAGGCGTTTGACAAAAACAATATGGGCTATGCGGCCGCGATGTCCTACGTATTGTTTGCGATCCTGGTTGTCTGCACCCTTGCTCAGCTGCGGCTGCAGAAGGGAGGGGACGATCGATGAAAAAGAAAATAACTCCTGGCTCTGTTGTGATCGCAGCCGTGTCCATCGGAATGGCAGTCATTATGCTGGCGCCGATCGTGTGGGCAGTCTCTTGTTCCCTGCAGCATGAGGGGCGGCAGATCATGACGATCTGGGACTGGTTCAAGCCGCCCTATACTCTGGAAAACTATCCGAATATTATACAGGGCACAAACACCTTCCGCTGGTTCTGGAACAGCTTTATCGTAGCGGTGGCCACAACGGTGCTTACGGTGATCGTCTCCACGCTGGCCGCTTACGCGCTGGCAAAGATCCCGTTTAAGGGGAGCAAGGCACTGTACATATACTTCCTGTTCGGGCTGCTGGTGCCGGGCGAGGCGACGATTGTCCCGCTGTTCATTCTGGTGAATAATCTGCATCTGATCAATACGTACGCGGGCCTGATTCTGCCGTCTGTTGCGAGTGCGATGACGCTGATTATCACCTACAATTTCTTCCAGACCTTGCCCACTGAGCTGCTCGAGGCGGTGCGTGTGGACGGTGGTACGGAATTTACGATCTACTGCAAGATCGCGCTGCCGCTGTCAAAGCCGATCATAGCGACCGTGTCGCTCATGAGCTTTATCGGAAGCTGGAACAACTATCTGTGGCCGCTGCTGTGCGTATTCGATGAAAAGATGTTCACGCTGCCGATCGGTATCCCGACGCTGCTGTCGGTTGAGCGCCCGGACTACGTGATCCCGATGACCGCGAATCTCGTGGCCTCGTTGCCGATAATCATTCTGTATCTGATCTTCGAGAGGCAAATCGTGCAGGGAATTACAATGGAAGGTATCAAAGGTTGACAGATAGATAGGACACAGGAGCGTCCCGATCCTGGGGGGATGGCCTGGAAATGACTGTTAACCTGACAACCTTTTCGGGATTTAGTGATGTGCCGCCTGACAGCAGAGAAAGATATGCCGCCGGGCGGCAGTATAAAAAAGAAAAAATCGGTTGCCGGATGGCAGAATAAAAGGAAAAAGGTATGCCGCGGCAGGAAGGAGAGAAATTATATGAAATCATACATCAGGGATTATCCCAGACCGCAGCTGGTCAGACAGTCGTGGACAAACCTGAACGGGAGCTGGAGCTTCCGGTTTGACGACGGAGATTGTGGCGAGGATCAGAAATGGTATGCTGCCTTTCCCAAGGATCACAGGGAGATCCGGGTGCCGTTTACGTATGAGACGAAGCTTAGCGGAATCGGGGAGACAGAGCAGCATGCGCAGGTGTGGTACGGGCGCACCGTTGAAGTGACGCAGGCGGAGCTGGAGGGCAGAACTGTGCTGCTACACTTTGAAGGCAGTGATTTTGTGACAAAGGTGTGGGTGAACGGCGAGTACGCCGGGCTGCACCGCGGCGGCTATGCGCGGTTCACGTTTGACATCACGCGGTATCTGCACGCGGGAGCCAACCAGCTGACAGTCAAGGCGGAGGACTCGATGAGCATTGAGCAGCCGCGCGGCAAGCAGCGCTGGAAGAAGGATAATTTTGAGTGCTGGTACGTCCAGACGACCGGCATCTGGAAGACGGTCTGGATGGAGAGTGTGCCAGAGGTGTATCTGGCAGGGCTGAAGCTAACGCCGGATGTGAAAAACGGGCAGATTCAGATCGAGTATACAGTAGAGAACAGCGGGGCTGAGGGTTCCTGGAGCATCGAGTCAGAGATCACGCTCGATGGGGAACCGGTCAACCGCTCTTCGAAAGGAATTGTCCGCAGCACCATCGAGGATACGGTCAGCATCTACCGGCCGGAGGTGACTGCGTGGGGAGTGCGCTGCTGGACGCTGGATCACCCGGATCTCTATGATCTGACGATCCGGATCTGCAGGGACGGCAAGGTCGTGGACGAGGTGTCCTCTTACTTCGGCATGCGGGATATCCGCATTGAGTCAGGCAACATCCTTCTGAACGGCGTGCCGCTCTACCAGAGACTGATTCTGGATCAGGGGTACTGGGAGGATTCACATCTGACGCCGCCTTGCGAGGAGGCGCTGACTGATGACATTGACAAGATTCTCGCGATGGGCTACAATGGAGTGCGTAAGCACATGAAGATTGAGGATGAGCGTTTCCTTTACTGGTGTGATGTGAAGGGACTGCTGGTCTGGAGCGAGATGGCGGCTGCCTATGAGTTCAGCGATCAGGCAGTGCAGGAGTTTACGACCGAGTGGATGGAGGTTGTCCGGCAGAACTACAGCCATCCATGCATCATCACTTGGACGCCTTTCAATGAATCGTGGGGTATCCCGCAGATCAAGACGAGCCAGAAACAGCAGGATTTCACACAGGGGATCTACTATCTAACGAAGAGTTTGGATTCGATGCGGCCGGTGATCGTAAACGACGGCTGGGAGCACACGATCTCGGATATCATCACGCTGCACGACTATGAGGAAGATGGCCGGGTATTCTTCGAGCGCTATGCAGAGCATCTGGAGGAGTTGATGAGCTCAAAGATCTATCACAGCCAGTTCAAGTCATCGCTGGCGGAGGGCTTTGAGTATATGGGTCAGCCGGTCATCATCAGCGAATACGGCGGCATCGCGTTCTCCGGCGGAAGAGAAGGTGACTGGGGCTACGGGAACACCGTATCGACGCAGGAGGAGTTTCTTACCCGCCTCGACAGGATCACGACCGCGATCAAGAAGATCCCGTATATCACGGGCTACTGTTATACACAGGTGTCCGATGTGCAGCAGGAGATCAACGGTCTGCTCGATGCAGGCCATGAGTACAAGCTGCCGCCTGAGAAGATCCGGGAAATCAACTGCAAGGAGGCGTCCATCCGCAGAATCAACTGTGAACGGTAGGCCAGGGCGCAGTTATTTTACATAGATGCGAAGGCCAGTGGGAGCATGTCAGGCGACATGCTCCCTGTATATACAGGATATTTGAGACAACATCAGAATCGGAAGGAACAGCATATGGAACTGGGTTCGAGGAGCAAAAAAGAGATCCTGCTGGATCTCGCAGACATGAAGGAGACGGCCAGGGTCTGCAGGGCGCTCTCCTCCGAAATACGGCTGGAGATTTTAAAGATGCTGGTGGATAAGCCGATGACCATCAGCCAGCTGGCTGAGGCCTTCTATCTGCCGATGTCCTCCATGTGCCTGCATGTAAAGACGCTGGAGAATGCAGGGCTGATTGCGCTCAAGGCGAGACCCGGGATCCGCGGCACAAAAAAGATGTGCGGGATCATCGCATCGGATGTGACCATCAACCTGTTTGCGCATGTCAGCCAGACTGTGAGCAAGCCGCCTGTCTACATCAGCATGCCGATTGGAAATTACTGCCAGTGCGAGGTAACACCGCCGTGCGGGCTGGCCTCCGGCAGCTTTTACATCTACGAGGAGGATTCCCCGTATGGCTTCTACTCTCCTGAGCGGACAAACGCATCCCTTCTATGGCTGACGAGCGGCTTTCTGGAGTACCGCTTCTCAAACGATATTTTGCTGAAGAAGGACCGTGCGGAAATAGACCATCTGGAGTTTTCCTTCGAGATCTGTGCTGAGGCACCGGGATACAACAATGAGTGGCCGTCAGACATTTATTTTGAGCTGAACGGATATCGCATCATGACCTTCCACATTGCGGGAGATTACGGGGACAGGCGTGGAATTCAAAACCCGTCGTGGTGGAGCAACACGAGCACACAGTACGGCGAGTATAAGATGATCCGCGTGAATCACCAGGGGTGCTATTATGACGGAGAAAAGGTTTCCGATGAGACGATCGAGAGTCTGGGGCTGACGGAAGGGTACTATTTCACCTTCTGTCTAGGCGTCGATCCAAATAGTGAGCACGTCGGAGGGATGAATCTGTTCGGGAAATGCTTCGGGGACTACGCGCAGGATATTGTCATGAAGATAGAGTATGTGTGACCTTTTTCAGTGGCTTTCGATCTGACTTGAGGCAGACTTCTATAAAGACCGCCCCATTGGCTGCCGGGGGAGTTCAAAATGTTCGGTGCATTCCGGCACGATGACGGGATGGAATCCGCGCAATGGAACATCTGCGTATGCTGCGACAATGAAGATGGCCGTCGGCAGCATGGACGTGGCTATGAGGTATTTCTCCAGCATGTATGGGAACTCAGCTAATGCGGTTTGCAGTAT
>CAYLPF010000046.1:0-8409 GCA_964385485.1 uncultured Lachnospiraceae bacterium
TCCATGCGCGAAATAACTGGAAAAACGGACAAAAGCATTGATTTTATCCTGAATTGCAGTTATGATAAAAATAATACAGCCGGCATATGCGGGAAGACAGAGCAGGAAAATCCGGATAAGAAAGAGCAGAACGGTCGCTCCTGCGGCGGTGAGATACATAATATCACTGAACTGTATAAGGGGCTGAACGTGACAGTGCCTTATCTGGCGGAGTATCAGGTAGTGAACAGTTCGCTTGCGCTGGCTGCGCTGCGGATCATCGATCCGGGGAAGCATATCAGTGATGAAGAGGCGGTACATGGTATCGCCGCGACAAGATGGCAGGGCAGGATGGAGACGGTGATGCCGGGAGTCGTGCTGGATGGTGCGCACAATGCGGACGGTATTAAAGAATTTATCCGCACGGTGCAGGAGGTTCAGGAGAGGAAGCCGGTATCCCTGCTGTTTTCAGCAGTGACAGAAAAAGAACACGAAAAGATGATACAGACGATCTGTGAGAGCATTCGGCCGGTATCCATCGTAACAACACAGGTCGGCGGCGCCAGGGCGGTTCCGGCGGGTGAGCTGGCGAAGGAATTCCGGAAATATACGCAGGCGGAGATCACGGCAAAGGCGGATGTGAGGGAAGCGTTTGAAACGGCGCTTGCAAAAAAGGGAGACAGTATGCTGTTCTGCGCCGGGTCGCTGTACCTTGTGGGAGAGCTGAAAGCGATCCTGCAGCAACGGGGGATGTGACAGGTGAACGCAGGGGCAGTGCGGCACAGCAGCGGCGCAGGCTGCGCTATCAGAGACTGCGGCAATTGCCTGCGCGGGTCAAAAAGGAGAGTTACATATGATTAATTACGAGGAAGAACTGAAAAAATTTCATCCCAGCATGGATGTAAATGAAGCGGAGGACGCGATCTACAGTCGTGACCTGACGGATGTCACTGACATTCTCAAAGAGATGCTGAAAGATGAGAAGAGAAACAGAAGGCAGGGGAATTCATGAGGTGTATTTATTGTAATACCCCTCTGGCCGCGATCGATTACTGTACGGGCTGCGGAGCCGATATCACGATCCAGAAGCGGATCGTCAGGATCTCCAATCTGTTATACAATGAGGGGCTTGAAAAAGCGCTGGTCAGGGATATGAAGGGAGCTATCACCTGTCTGAAGCGCAGCCTGAAATTTAATAAAGAAAATACGGATGCCAGAAATCTTCTGGGTCTTTGTTATTATGAAACGGGGGAGGCAGTCTCTGCGCTCTGCGAGTGGGTGGTCAGCAAGAATCTGCAGCCTCAGGACAATCTGGCGGATTATTATATAAATCAGCTTCAGAACAATAAAAACCGTCTTGATACCATTAATCAGACGATCCGCAAGTACAATCAGTCTGTCATGTACTGCAGGGAGGACAATGAGGATATGGCGATCATCCAGCTGAAAAAGGTGATCAGCCAGAATCCGAAGCTGGTCAAGGCGTATCAGCTCCTGGCGCTTCTCTACATGAAGAGACAGGAGTACGAGCGTGCCAGAAAGCTCCTGAAAAAAGCGGCGCGCATTGATACGACGAATACGACAACGCTGCGTTATCTGCAGGAGATCGAGGACGTGACCGGCAAGGGAACGAGTCTTACCAGGAAGCATAAAAAATACGAGAAGGAGACGGAGAACAGGGTTTCCGGTCCACTCCGGTATATGAGCGGCACGGAGATGGTGATCCAGCCCACGACCTTCCGGGACAGTTCCACGATCGCCACTTTTATCAATATCATTCTCGGCATTCTCTTAGGCGGCGCTATCGTATGGTTTCTGATCGTTCCGGCGAACCGCCAGTCTGTCAACGACGCAGCAAATAAGCAGGTCACAGACGCCAATACGAAGCTGGCTACCGAATCGGTGAAGGTAGAGGAACTGCAGGAAGAGATAGACGGTTACGTAGAAGACGCGGAACAGGCAGAAAAGGAACGCGATGAAGCGCTGGCGAAGGCACAGAGCTATGAAGATCTGCTGGCGGTGGCCAATATTTACGTCAGCGGAGACCAGACCCAGGCGGCAAGCCTGATCACCGGCCTGAATGGCGATGACTTTGACGGCAATGCAAAGACACTGTATGACACGCTGAGCGGCGCCGTACAGAGCAGTCTCTTTACGCAGTATTACAATGCGGGGACGACAGCCTATGTGGCAAAGGATTATTCTTCTGCTGCCGCCCAGCTGAAAAGCGCGGTAGACTCCGATCCGCAGCGGACGCAGAGCCAGTACGGGGATGCGCTGCTTTATCTGGGGATGGCGTATTACTACCTCGGAGATACGGCGAATGCGGATGACGCGTTCAGCCAGCTTGTGGAGTATTTCCCGAGCCTTGCGCAGCAGTATGGCGTATCGGGTTATATTTCTTCGAACGGCGGCACGGCGGATCCGGCTGCAAATGCGGTCAATTTGAGCGGCCTTGGAGAAGGTACTACGGGGCAGAATGCGGAAAACGGCAGCAATGAAAGCACTGGTACAGGGGACGGCAATATCACGATCCAGGACGATCAGGAAAGTACCGCCGCGAGTACGCTTCCGTCAGATTCCTATGCGGCCTGGACGGATCCCACCACAGGCTACGTATACGACCAGTACGGCAACTTTATGTATTAGGTTCCTTATCCATGAAAGCCTGCGCAAACCAGCAGAATTTTCGTCAAGGTACCAATATTTTGAGAAAGCGGAAGACCCATGCGGGGCTGCTGCAAAATACACGAAGAGAAGGACAGAAAGTTTTTCGGGTATTTTGCGGCAGCTCCGTTTTTGCTGCCGCACAGGATTCTATTATACAGGCTTATCGGGCCAGAAAGAGGGAGGTATAAAATGGAACACCTGTTTACGATTTCGGGGGCAACCCTTATGATTCATCTTCCGGCAGAGCTGGATCATCACAGCTCAGAGAGGATCAGGCTGGAGGCGGATCGGCTTATCAGCAGCAAAAGCATCCGGCGGGTTTTGTTTGACTTTGAAAAAACGGTTTTTATGGACAGCTCGGGGATAGGGATGCTCATCGGCCGGTATAAGATGATGCGCTTCCTGGGAGGCACTGTGATGGCTGTCCGGGTGAACGAACAGATCCGGCGGGTTTTGACACTGTCCGGCATTTATAAGGTGATCGATATTTATGAGGGGATACCGCAGCAGGTATAGAACAGGGGGAGAAGAGCATGCAGCAGAATGAAATGAAACTGGAATTTGACAGCCGCTCCTGTAATGAGGGATTTGCGAGAGTCGCGGTGGCAGCTTTTATGACACAGCTTAATCCGACGCTGGAGGAGGTGGCGGATGTGAAGACCGCGGTGTCGGAGGCGGTGACGAACGCTATCATCCACGGATATGAGGGGAAGATCCAAAAGGTTACGATCCTTGGCAGGATAGAGGGAGCAGTGCTGTACGTGGAGGTACAGGACGAGGGCCGGGGCATTCCTGATGTGAAGCTGGCGATGCAGCCCATGTACACCACGAAGGCGGAGTGCGACCGGGCGGGAATGGGATTTGCGTTCATGGAAGCGTTCATGGATTCCCTTGAGGTGGAATCAGCCCCGGGCCGGGGAACACGGGTGAGGATGAGCAAACGCATTGCGCGGGAAGCGGAACAGTTCCCGGGGTATCCGGCGCGGAGCCATCCAGAAGGGCAGAAGGAGGCGGCAGCATCGCAGCCGGGGGAAAGACAGCCCGTATGCGGTGTTATGCAGGAACAGAATAAAATAGAAAGGTAAGGTCTGGCAGATGGAAGAAACCCTTGCGCTGCTGAAGCGGGTACACGAAGGGGATAAGGAAGCCAGAGAACAGTTGGTAGAAGAAAATATGGGGCTGGTATATACGGTGGTGCGCCGCTTCCTCGGCCGCGGGTGTGAACAGGAGGATCTGGTGCAGATCGGGTGTATCGGGCTTTTGAAAGCGATAGACAATTTCGATACTTCCTTTGACGTGCGCTTTTCCACGTATGCGGTTCCGAAAATCAGCGGGGAGATCCGGCGCTTTCTGCGTGATAATAGCGCCATCAAGGTGAGCAGGATATTGAAGGAGGCGGCGTCAAAGGCTTACCAGGCAAGAGAGCTTCTGGAAAAACGCCGGGGAACAGAACCGACCATGGAGGAAATTTCGGTGGAGACGGGGATCAGTAAGGAGGATCTTGTGCTGGCGATGGAGGCTGTGGCTGATGTTGAATCACTGAGCCAGACGCTCTACAGCGGAGACGGCACCCCGGTGCTGCTTGGAGACCGGCTGCCGGATAAACAGGATCGCAATGAAGAGCTGCTGAACCGGATGCTGCTTTCACAGCTCTTGCAGCTGCTCACTGAGGAAGAGAAGGAATTGATCCGGCTCAGATATTTTGAAGACTGTACTCAGGTGCAGGTGGCTGACAGACTCGGAAGGACTCAGGTGCAGATTTCCAGGGCGGAGAAGCGGATCCTGAAGAAACTGCGCCAGGAGGGACTTGAAGGGATGTGAACAGGAGTGCATTTAATGTTGACGGAGCATCGCTGGTGTGTTAAAATTCTAGAAGTAAATTTATGCGAAGGGGCGGATTCCCGCCCCTCTTTTGTACAAGGGAGATAAAGCCGAACCGGCTTTAAAATACATGAAGCAGCGAGGACGGTAAATTGGTATTCAGTTCGATCACATTTTTAAGTGTTTTTCTTCCGGTAGTTCTTTTGCTGCACTGTTTATTGCCTGGAATCAGAGAAAAAAACGGCCTTTTGATCATCGCAAGTCTTTTGTTTTACGCATATGGGGAACCTGTGTACGTTCTTCTCATGATCCTGTCCGCTTTCCTGAATTATCTGCTGGGGCGGATCGCGGGCGCTGATACGAGATGGAAAAAGGCGGGGGCGGTATCTGCCGTCATATTGAATATCGGACTTCTGGCAGTGTATAAATATGCAGGCTTTCTGGCGGAGCTCCTGAACGCGACAGGGCTGATAAACGTGCCCGTTCCGAAGATCGCGCTTCCCATCGGCATCTCCTTTTTTACCTTTCAGGCGTTGTCTTACGTGATCGACGTTTACCGGGGAACCGTGAGGGCGCAGCGAAATTTCTTCAAGGTGCTGTTGTATATCTCCTTTTTCCCGCAGCTCATCGCCGGTCCGATCGTGAAGTATCATGATATTGCGAAGGAGATCGATGATCGCCGGGCGAGTATAGAGGAAATGGCTGCCGGTATGCGAAGGTTCGCGGCAGGCCTTTCCAAGAAGGTGCTGATCTCAAATGTGCTGGGGTTTACTGCGGATACGCTGTTTGGTGCGGATCCGGGATGCATCAATATTCTGACATCATGGCTTGCCGCAGTATCGTATGTTCTGCAGATATATTTTGACTTCAGCGGCTACAGTGATATGGCGCTGGGGCTGGGCCGGATGTTCGGTTTTCATTTCCGGGAGAATTTTCAGTACCCTTACGCGGCGGACAGTATCCGTGAATTCTGGAGAAGATGGCACATATCCCTGTCCGGTTGGTTTCGGGAATACCTCTATTTCCCGCTGGGCGGCAATCGAAAAGGCCGTGGCCGTACTGTGCTGAACAAGTTTATCGTATTTTTCTGTACAGGGCTGTGGCACGGGGCGAATATGACGTTTGTACTGTGGGGGCTGTATCACGGGTTTTTCCTGATGCTGGAGGAGTATCTGCCAAAAGCGAAGAGAAAAGGCCGGTGCATTGCGGCGGTGAAGCACCTGTATACGATGCTTGTGGTGACTGTGGGATTTGTAATGTTCCGGGCGGATACCGTTTCACAGGGACTGTTTTTTATCCGGGAAATGTTTACAGGGCTGCATTTTGAGGCTTCCGCGGTGAGCCTGGCGGTGACGCAGCTTACTCCGCTGTACCTCGTGGTCCTGGCAGCGGCAGTCGTGTCAGCAGGCCCTGTGAAAAAATATATGAAAAGATGGAAGCAGTATGAGGCGCTTTCCGGTGTATGCAGCATTGCGGGAGTGATCCTGTGTATACTGAGCCTGGCGGGAAGCACGTACAATCCTTTCATTTATTTCCGGTTTTAGAGGTGGCAGCGTGAAGAAAAAAACGGGAGTGGCATACCTTGCCGCGGTATTTATCATATGTCTTCTCCCATCCGTGGGAATGCTCTGGAAGCATGATGACGGGTCAGCGGAGAACAGGAAGCTGGCAGAACTCCCGTCACTGCGTACACAGCAGGGATGGAATACCGACTTTCTGCCTGAGCTGGGAGAGTACTTTGAAGAACATTTTGCATACAGGCAGGAGATGGTCACAGCGGACGCGATGCTGCGCAGCGGCATTCTCGGCGTCTCAACGGAGGACGGCGTGATCGACGGGAAGGATGGATGGCTGTTCTATAAGGATTCACTGGATGATTATCTCGGGACAGATCCTTTAAGCGGCAGGGCGATCTACAATATTGCCCGCACACTCAGGCTGATACAGGATTATGTGGAGGACAGCGGCAGGAATTTCCTGTTTACCGTCGCGCCCAACAAGAATTCTCTGTATGGAGAATTTATGCCGTATTATTATAGTGTAAAGGTCAGTGAAGAGCACAATATCGACCGGCTGCGCAGTGAGCTTGCCGCACAGGAGGTAAACTACATGGATCTGTACCCTCTGTTTGAAGCGGAGGATGAGATCCTTTACCACAAAAGAGACTCGCACTGGAATAATAAGGGGGCGGCGATGGCGGCGGACGCGCTGCTGGAGGCGCTTGAGAAGGAACACCGTCCTTTGTCGGAGATGGAGTTTGAGGTGCGTAAGGACTTTGAAGGGGATCTGGAGAAAATGCTGACCCCGAAGCGGATCGTGCCGGAAGAGGAATTTTACTGCACGGAGGATTTTACGTATGAGTACACAGGCGAGGTGGAGAGCAATTTTGACCCTGACATCCAAACGGTCTGTGAGGGGAAGAGCGGAAGCCTTCTGATGTATCGGGATTCTTTTGGAAATGCTCTGCTGCCGTTCCTGGCGGAGGAGTATGAAAATGCCAGGTTTACGAGAGGCGTTCCATATTATCTGGATGATATGATGTTTTGTTCTGCAGACGATGTTATAATAGAGAGGGCGGAGCGGTTTCTGCCCGATATGGCGGAAAATCCTCCCGTATTCCAGTCGCCGGAAGTGGAAGAGGTGCTTTCGCGGCTTCCGGATGCGGTGACGCCGCAGGAAAATGATACAAACTGCGAGGTGACGGATGACGGTCTGTTTGTGAAGCTGTCGGGAGTGATCGATGAGCGGCTTCTGGAGACGGACTCCCGTATTTATCTCTGCATTGACGGAGAGACTGTGTATGAGGCTTTTCCGATGAGCGTTTCGTCGGACGATTGCAGGATTGACAGCGGATACGCAGTATATATTGAAAAAGAGCGTCTTCTTGATGAAGAAATCAACATAACGCTGTATCTGGAAAGGGGAGATCAGCTTGTGCAGGTCTATGGTTCTGCGGCGGCGCTTGAAATAATCATGTAAGTAATACCGGGCAGGACCGCCGGAGCATGAAGCGGCAGGCGGCCTGTCTGGTATCTTTGAAATTTAATAAACAGAAAGGCAGGAGGAAAGATGAAAAGGAAAACACTTGCAGCAATGGGGGCAGCGGCAGCTTTGTCTCTTGGAATGACAGCGGGAGCGGCGCAGGCGACAATTGTCCTGCAGATCCCGGATGAGGAGCCCATCGAGGTGACAAATACGGCGCAGCTTGATATCAGGGCGGTATCAGTGGAAGAGGCGGAAGAGGAAGGCCTTGTGGATATCACCATGGCGTCAGAGGATGGGGCAGAGTATGAGTTTGAGGATGTGAAATACGCGGATATGCTGGAACCGGAGCTGGTAGTAGAGGGCGCTTTTGCCTACATCAGATATACCGGCCTTGCTTCCGGCAAGGAGCGCAGCGCACCCCAGAGCGGTGAGCTTACATATGACACTCCGGCGGAGCTGTTTGCAGTGGATGACGTTTATATCCGCAGCGAGCCGGACAGTGATTCGGAGATCCTCGGTGTGATCAAGCGGGGCGACGAGATCGAGGTGCTGGGAGAGACCGCGACACATTATAAGGTGAAAAAGGATGATATTGAGGGCTATTCTGTCCGCAAATGTATCAGTGAGGACGAGCAGGAAGCGATCGCGGCAGTGAAGGCTGAGGAGGCGGCCCGGGCAGAGCTTCAGCGTCAGGCAGAAGCAGCGGCGCAGGCGGCAGCTGCGGCGGCTCAGTCCGCAGGCTCATCCAAGAGTGAAGTGAAGCGTCAGAAATTCGACGACTGCGACGGGAGCGGGCACGGCTATTATGAGATCACTTATTCGGACGGCAGTAAAGGCTACGAAGAGTATTAAAGAACAGGAGAGAGAAAATGAGAGGAAAGATGAGAGAAAAAATAGAGGGGAAAAGAAAAAGAATATGGATGCTCCTTGCATTCCTGGTTTTTGCCATGTCTG
>CAYLPF010000047.1:0-8383 GCA_964385485.1 uncultured Lachnospiraceae bacterium
TTTCTTATGCTGCCATTGCTAATTCTAATTTCCATTTTGGAGTCATTTCATATATAATATATGTCATAATTGAAAAGTGAGGTGAAGCCTATGAGTACATATCGATTCCCTCTGAAGCAACATGTCGGCAAAGAAGCTGTTCCATCCGTCACGGCAGGCGATACTGTGACGAGGGGACAGCTTCTCGCATTTCCGGCAGAGGGCGCTTTGTCTGTGCCGATACACAGCAGCGTATCCGGCACTGTTACAGAGGTTACTGAATCAGAGATCACAGTGGAGGCCGACGCAATGCAGCCGGATGGTTTTCTTCCGATCACGGCGTCCACGCCTTTCGAAGCTGTCAAAGCCGCCGGGCTCGTCGGTCTTGGAGGCGCCGGCTTTCCAACCTGCGCCAAGCTCTCTTCTCCTGTAGAAAACGGAGCTGTACTGGTAAACGCCGCCGAATGCGAGCCGATCCTGTGCCATAACATGGCCCGTATCAGGAAAAGCGCCGCCGAAATCCTGAAGGGCCTGGAGATCGTTATGTCTCTTGTAAAAGCAAAGGAAGGCTTCATTGCGATCAAAAAAGTCCATGAGGAAGAGATTTCTGTCCTGAATCAGGCGATTTCCTCAGACCATATCCATCTCGCGCTGCTGCCGGATCTTTATCCTATGGGAGAAGAACGGGCCATTGTCCGCGAGGTTCTGGGGGAATTACTGCCGCCGGACGCGCTGCCTTCCAGGGCCGGCGCTATTGTGGTCAATATAGAAACCGTGTTCCGCATTTATGAGGCCGTAGAGCTCCATAAGCCGTTGATCGACAAGGATCTCACCGTCGCCGGAAAGATCCGCGGCAACCACTCCAGTGATCTGATCCAGGTATTTCTGGATCAGCCCATCGGCATTGCCACGGAAGAACTTCTTTCGAAAGCCGGAGGCGTAGAAAAAGGCTTCGGGGAACTGATCGCCGGCGGGCCGTTTACCGGAAAACGCACAGAATTGTCCGCTCCTCTTGTCAAGACGACCGGAGGTATTATCGCAACAGAGTGTTTTCTGAAGGGACCCCGGAAAATCGGCCTTCTGGTCTGTGCCTGCGGCGCTGATGAAGCCCGGCTCCGTCAGATTGCCTCCAGCATGGGAAGCGAGGTGGCAGGCGTAGAGTTCTGCAAGCAGGCCAGGGAGGTCAGAGGCGCCCGGAAATGTGAAAATCCCGGCCGGTGTCCCGGCCAGGTGCAAAAGGTCCTGGCGCTGAAAAAGGCGGGAGCCAAGGCCCTCCTGATCAGTAACTGCACCGACTGTACGAATACCGTCATGTCGTGTGCGCCTCAGTTGAAGCTGCCGGTTTACCATTGTACCGACCAGTCGCTGCGCGCCGTGAACATACCGCTCATACGAAAAATAAAGTCTTAAGGAGGTTATATTATGTCAATTACACAGGAAACATTAAACAAGCATTTGAAAGATCCGGCAATTTTCTGCTGCCGCAGAAGCAAGGGACTTGTTATCAGCGCTTCTGATCTTGAGGATCCGAGCCTGTTTGACGACATGGAAGAGGCAGGACTTCTGACCCTGAGCCCGGACGGCCTGACCATTGAGCAGGTATTGGGGGCTACCCTGCTTGCTGACGTAGAGGCCCTGACCCCGATTACCGCCTCTGTTTTAAACAAAGTAAACGAATGCGGCACGCCCCCCAAAGCGGAGCCCGCAGCATCCAGGACGGCTCCTTCTGATACGCCGCCAGCCATCCCGAAAGCATTCGCGGGCAGCGGCCATATGCTCCACATCGAGATCGCGAAGGCAAAGGAGCTGGAGGGGTTTTCATTGGATATCCCCTTCCCCGCAGGGCCACCCGCTCCCGCGCCTGAAGCCGTTATCCCTGCCGCTTCGAAAACAACCGGTGAAAAAACGGTCATCCGTACTTTAAAGAAACAGCACATTAAAATCACCGACGTAAAGATCGGTAATGAAACAAAAATTGAAAACGGCGTGATCTATATTGATGGAACGCTGGCACAGAAAGCCCTGGAGCAGGATCCGCTCTGTAAGGACATCAAGCTGGACGTGATTTATCCTGACAAACGCCATGTATATACCGAGACCATCATGGACGTATGCCCTATCGCGACGAAGGTCGAGGGAGAGCTTGGCGAGGGGATCACAAAAGTAGCCCACGGCGTTGTTTTCATGCTGACCGGCGTAGATGAAGACGGCGTACAGGTGCATGAGTTTGGCTCTTCGGAGGGCTATCTGGATGAAAAGATGTATTTCGGGCATCCGGGCTGTGCCGATGAAGACGACATTATCATCCGCTGCCACGCAACCATTCAGAGGCTCACCGGCATGACGCGTCCGGGCCCCTTCGCCGCGCATAAGTGCCAGGATTTTATCATTGACGCAATCCGCAGGGAATTAAAGAAATATGAGGGCGAGATCGTCTTTGAGGAGATCTGCGAGGATGTCCGCCGCAAAGGCAATCCACGCGTCGTCCTGGTGAAAGAGATCATGGGTCAGGGCGCCATGCACGACAACGTGATCTGCCCCTCCGAGCCATGCGGCATTACAGGCGGCCAGAAAAATGTCGATTGCGGAAACGTGCCGATCATTCTGACGCCCAACCAGGTGCGCGACGGCTCCATCCATGCGCTGACCTGTATCGGGCCGGCAACGAAGGAAATGACCCGCCATTATATCCGCGAGCCGCTGGTAGAAGGTCTTGCGGCCGACGATGAATTAGACCTCATCGGAGTCATATTTGTTGGCTCGCCTCAGGTCAACGATGAAAAGCTGTGGGTGTCAGAACGTCTCGG
This sequence comes from uncultured Lachnospiraceae bacterium, assembly GCA_964385485.1. Taxonomy (GTDB): domain Bacteria; phylum Bacillota; class Clostridia; order Lachnospirales; family Lachnospiraceae; genus Choladousia. The sequence goes on from CAYLPF010000047.1 coordinate 2,787, forward strand.
AAGTATGCTGGAAGCGCTGGATATTGACGGCTGTATCATTACCACAGAAGGCTTCGGCAACAACCACATCGATTTTATCCAGCACATCGGCCAGGCCGGAAAACGCGGCATCCCCGTTGTAGGAGTATCCTTCTGCGCTTATCAGGGACAGCTTGTAGTCGGGAATGAATATGCGACTGCCATGGTTGAGGAAAATATGGATATGGGCGGTTTTGAAAACAACGTAGCCGGGTGCTCCTGCGTCACGAAAGAGGTGGCGGCCCGCGCGATCCAGATGCTGAAAAACAAGATGGCCGGCGTCGCCATTGCCCCGGCTCCAAAGAAATGGAACAATGATGTGATTAACGCGAACAATAAGCTGCTGGGTTTGCCGGAAACCGTGCTGCTGGACAGCGGCACCATGCATTAATTATGGAATATACGATATTTCCCGTTCTGATGGGCGGACTCATTAAAGAGATCACTTCTGATTACGTAAAGATCCATATTCACGGCCGTTTGGGAGTGATTACCATCGCTTTGGAATACGTTACCTGCGCGGAACCTCTCCGGACAGGCCATGAAGTACAGTTTTACTTCAGTTATCTGCGGGTAACGAAGGAACGGTACGGCCTGGATTTACAGGGAATGCGGACTGTTCCGCCATTTCCGGTTCTGGTATACGGGACAATCACTGAGGTAAATGATACGGCCGTCCTGGCAGGCCTGCCAGATGGAATCGGCACAGTCGCTGTACCGCTCCGGTCTGTGTTTACGGATGTACCGCTCAGGACCGGTTTGTCCGCAGAGCTGTATTTAAGCAATATACAAGTGATCGGTTTCCGGGATATCCCGGCAGAAAGGATATAAAAGGAGGCACATTATGAATTTAACAACAATAGAAAATATGCAGTCTGAAATCTTCGTACCTGTTACGCCAAAGCCTGTTTTTACCGAATTAAAGAAACCTCTTTCGGAATGTAAGGTGGCTTTTATTACGGCAGGCGGAATACACAAAAAAGAGCAGATACCCTTCAATACCTCCGGCGATTTCAGCTACCGGACCATCGAATTTTCGACTCCGTCCGACGACCTGATGGTTACTCACGGCGGTTTTGACAATTCCGATATCAACAAGGATGTAAACGCCATGTTCCCGATCGACCGCCTGCATGAGCTGGTTGCCGAAGGCTTCATCGGTTCTCTGCCGGAAGAAACCTACACATTCATGGGCGGAGGAGGAAATGTTGAAAAATTCACCAACGAGACCGGGCCGGAAATTGCCGCAAAACTGAAAGCGCAGGGAGTCGATATCGTACTGTGTACCGGCGGCTGCGGCACATGCCACCGTTCTGCTACCATCGTGACCCGCTGCTGCGAAGCTGCCGGAATGAGCTGCTGCGTTATCGCCGCTCTTCCTCCGATCGCCCGCCAGCAGGGGGCGCCCCGTATCACTGCGCCGCATGTTCCGATCGGTTCCAATGCGGGAGAACCCAACAATATTCCAATGCAGACCGCGATCATCAAAGAATCGCTGGAATGGGTACGCGACTGCCCGAGCTATAACGGTTTGAAGGTACTCCCCTACGAATACCGTCACAATGTATAACAGACGCACGCGGCCGCTTTTTGCGGCATGCCTTGCACCGCCAAAGGATCCGGTTTATCTGAAACCGATGTGCCGGTACGCCTACGGCATCAGCTCCGCCATATAACGGACGTCTCCTTCCTCATACAGATCCGTCAGAGTCAGGGACGGATCTGTATAAAAAATCCTGCGGTCCGCGCAGCAGATCGAATAAACCTTCCTGTCCGCCATTTCCGAAAGCTCTTCCATCCGGAAGGAATCCGCGATATATACCGGGATCATCTGCAGTAAGGTCTCAGCGCAGCCCTGCTCCCGGGAATAGCAGATCAGTCCGCTGATACTGCTTTTGCAGACTCCGTCCTTTATGTCAAGATAGGGAGTACGGATCTCTCCGCTGCCATACGTATAATAGTATTGGCTGTCTGCGCCGTAATCACGCAGATCGACGATACTGGCTGGCCCGGAGTAAGTCATCCGCGCGGCAGAATAGACGGTCTGATCCACCCGGTCAGAAATGTCATAGGAATAAGAGACGCCGCTGTCGTCCAGGTTCCGGATGAAGCCGTCATTGCTCGATAGACAGCCGCGGGTGTAACCGCCTGAGATCATCACCTCTGCCAGATAATCGGCAATAAAGGCATTCTTCAGCCAGAAAAAATCCACAAAGCTCTCGATATAATTGTCCGCGGCATAGGCCAGATATTCCTCCGAGACCTCAAGCCGGATCCGGTTGTCCCCCAAAAGCTTGATATCCACCGCGTCAGCATCGCCTGCGTAGGCGGCAATTTCCGCATAATCTGCCGCGACTTCCGCGTTCAGGCGGGGATCAAAGTCAGCCGCCTGAGAGTCGTCGGTACAGAAAAACAGGTCGTCATACCTGGCGTATACCGGAGCCAGATAGATGCTGCGGTCCCCATAAGCCTGCACGAGAGAAAAAGCGTTATATAAAAGCGCGTCCACTTCAAGCACTTCGTTGGGATGGCGGTTGATATCATAGATATTGTGAACCCCGTCATATTCCACGTCATTGGTAAACAACTGGAAAGCCAGCTCCGTGGCGTCGGAATACAGGGCCGTAACCGCCTTCTTTTCCGCCGCAGCGGACATCTCTCCTGCTCCCAGATCATAAAGAAATGTGAAATCTTCCCCGCAATGATATGATTCCGCATTGGATTCGATCCTACACCAGCCGGCATCCGCCGAAAAAAGAGAAGAAATCGCATAAGTGATAAGGCCTGCGCCTGCAAGAAGCAAAAGGACTGTCAAAATCAGCCGCAGTCCGATATGTTTCTCGGAAAGTTCTATTTTTTCTACCGGCTTCGGATGCGGAAGATCCCGGTTGTCCTTACGTGTCCTTCCCAAAAAACTCCTCTCCTCCCCAGGCTGGCCTGCATGAAACAGAACAGTCTCCAAAATAACTTTTCACAGTTCCTAGACGACGGCAAGCAATAGCAGCAGCAGGAACAGCAGCAGGATCACGCCAAGCGTAATAAACCCTGCAATGGTGCCCTTCTTACATGCCCTGAAGTTCCGCATATGTTTGAAATGCCTGAAAGCGAAACAGGCAATCAGGCCGAGGACAGGAAGGAAGAAGGACAGGACTGTGTACCAGATACTGCCCGTATCATGCACCGGCGTGATGCGGATATCCTCTTCCGGCTGTGCGCCCTCTTCCACGGAAACGGGCTGTTCCGTCCGGCTGCCCGGCTCCGCAATGGTGACGGACTGGATCGGAACGTCCTTTTCCCGGACCGCCCTGTACTCTTCGATCTCCTTCCTGCTGCCATAGACATAATGGTCATAGCCGATGCACACCAGTTCGGGCTGTTCCTCACTATAATCATGGATGGAGGGATCATAGGTATACAGCACCTTGTTCTTCTCCAGCTTCGGGTCAGGGATCGGAATCGCGGAGATCAGGGAATGGGTATAAGGATGCAGCGGAAAATTAAACAGCTCCTCTGCTTCCGCGACCTCCACAATACGGCCCTTGTAAATAACGCCGATCCGGTCTGAAATGAACCGGACGATCGAAAGGTCGTGTGCAATAAAGAGATAGGTGACGTCCTTCTCCCTTTGGAACTTTTTCATCAGGTTCAGGACCTGCGCACGGATAGAAACGTCCAGCGCGGAGATCGGCTCGTCCGCAACTACCAGCTCCGGCTCCATGACCATAGCACGGGCCAGGCCGATCCTCTGCCTCTGCCCGCCGGAAAACTCATGGGGATACCGGGTCAGGTGCTCAGGCAGAAGGCCTACTTCATTGATGATATTTTCTACCTTTTGCTGGCGGTCCTCCTCATTTTTATACAGATGGAAGTTATTCAGGCCTTCCGAGATAATATAATCCACCGTAGCGCGCTCGTTCAGGGACGCCGCCGGATCCTGAAATACCATCTGGATGTTCCGGATCACCTGGCGGTCCAACGCGCGTGGTATTTTGCCGGAGATCGGAATACCTTTATACTGGATCTCGCCTCCGGCCAGAGGGTTCACCCGGATCACGGCGCGGCCTATGGTCGTCTTGCCGGAGCCGGATTCTCCGACCAGGGAAAAGGTTTCGCCTTTATAAATATCAAAGGAAGCATTCTGTACTGCTTTGACCGCATTGTCGCCCTTACCGAAGGTGATGTCCACGTTTTTGAGCGACAGAAGGATCTCCCGGCCATTTTCATCTGCAGGCCCATGCTCCGGGAAACTGGTAACGGAGGTTTTTCTTTTTGATTGTTGTGTTGTTGTTTTCACATCCATACCTCTCTCATATATGAAACGCTTCTATCAGCTTCTCGTGAAGATTCCGGATCCCCTCAGGCTTCTCGATCTCAGGCGCGTTCGGATCCAGCAGCCAGGTCTTGGCATAATGGGTGTCGCTGACCTGGAACATCGGCGGCTCCAGCAGGGTATCAATTTTCAGGCAATATGGATTCCGCGGGGCAAAAGCATCCCCCACAACGGTATTGTACAATGAAGGGGGGGTACCTGCGATGGAATAGAGCGTTGTGTTCCGTTCGGCAAGCTGCGGCAGGGAGGACAGCAGCGCCCATGTGTAGGGATGGCGCGGATCATAAAAGATTTCCTCTACAGTCCCCAGCTCCACGATCTGCCCTGCATAGAGTACCGCGACCCGGTCAGCCACGTTGGCAACCACGCCAAGGTCATGGGTGATAAAGACAATGGTGTAGTTGAATTCCTTCTGCAGATCCTTGATCAGCTTCAGGATCTGTGCCTGAATGGTGACGTCAAGCGCAGTGGTAGGTTCATCGCAGATCAGGATCTTCGGCCGGCAGGACAGCGCGATGGCAATAACGATCCTCTGCCGCATACCGCCGGAATACTGGAACGGATAGTCGTCAAAACGGTCTTCCGCGTTGGGAATCCCTACTTTCCGCATCAGCTCCAGCGCCTGTGCCCTGGCCTCGGCTTCTGAGCAGTTCTGATGCTTTATAATAATGGAAGTGATCTGCTTGCCGATGGTGATAATCGGATTCAGGGAAGTCATCGGATCCTGAAATACCGTAGCGATCTTGCCGCCGCGGATCTTTGTCCAGTCTTTTGAATCCGTCACATTAGCCAGATCCAGGATACATGTCCCGTTCAGCCGGTCCGCGGTTTCGTCCACGCAGCGTACGCGTGGCGTGATCCCATGATACAGTGCGCTGCATCTGGCCTCGTCCTCCCAGTCAATGCCGGTCTTCATGGCCTCAGCAAAGGCTTTGAGAAGCTTTTTTTTGACTTTACCGCGTTTGCGGATGCCGTACCGGGCGACAGAGAGGTAAATCTCCTTCGCTTTTCTGTTTAACAGCTCCGCCGGGACTGCAGCGCCGGACTCCTGCCGGGAATATCGTTCCAGTTCCGCCTGTATGGAAGCAATCTGTCGCCGTGCTGAGCCGTTTAACGCCGCGTGGGTCTCAGCCAGTTCTTCATCGCTGAAAATGATCTGGCCGTCGCTGACATAGCCGTTAGAATCGAGCATACCGGCAAAGGTTTTTGTAAATACAGATTTACCGGAGCCGGACTCGCCCACAATGGC
>CAYLPF010000048.1:0-8239 GCA_964385485.1 uncultured Lachnospiraceae bacterium
CAAAAACCGCAAATTTACGACAGGTTGTTTTTGACAACAAAATACAGGTATGGTACACTAAAGCAGAATATATTACGTAAATCAAAAAAATGTATAACGAAGTACTTTAATACCGAAATAATTTATAGCGGGGTGAATGAGTTGGATAAGTATGAATACAACCTCAAGCTTGAGGAAATCGATAAGCTGGTAGACCAGGGCGATTATACGGAGGCAGCCAATCTGGCGGATACGATAGACTGGAGAAGAGTGCGCAATATCAGGACCCTCTGCCTGATCAGTGAGATATATGAAGCTTCCGGGAGGCTGGAGGACAGCAAGAGCCTTCTTGTGAGGGCATATAAAAGATCTCCGGTGGGAAGGACTGTTCTGTACCGTCTGGTGGAGATCACGACGGAGCTGCAGCAGTACGATGAGGCAATCGAGTATTACACGGAGTATGTTCAGGCGGCGCCGCACGACAACAACCGCTATATTTTGAAGTATAAGATCTATAAAGGCAGAGGCAGTTCTATTGAAGAGTTGATTGCGATACTTGAGGAATATCTGGGACAGGAGTATACGGAACGCTGGGCGTATGAGCTTGCGACCCTGTATCAGCAGTCAGGACAGATGCAGAAGTGCCTTGCCGCGTGTGATGACCTTGTTTTGTGGTTCCACAGCGGAAAGTATGTGGCAAAGGCGCTGGAGCTGAAGAAACGCTATGCCGCGCTGACTCCGAAGCAGCAGCAGATCTATGATGAGTGTATTCAGGAAAAGATGGAGGATTATCTGGATGATGAGGAGCCGGAAGAGGACAATATCATTCAGAACGTGGAAAGCACGGATGGGGAAGTGATTGCAGAAACCATTATAGCTGAGACGGAAAAAGAGATCGCAAACCAGGTGGCTGCACACAAGGCGGAGATGGAAAAGGCAGCAGGCAGCGAACCGGCGCTTTCTGCTCCGTCAGAAGCTTTACAGCAGACAAAGATTTTTAAGGAAATTCCGAAAAAAGTATCACAGCAGCAGGCATCAACTGTGGAAAAAACAGAACAGGCGCAGGCAGAAGCTGTAAAGGAGGAATCACAGGTACAACCTTCGGAGGAGACAAAGGATCTGCAGGTGGAGCTTGCAAAGAGCATGCGGAAGATCATTTCCGGCGTTGTGAGGCGTACGGATGAGAATGAAGATGATATTCCGGCAGCCGTCGATTCACAGATTCCCAGAATTCAGCGACCCGAAGCGCCGGAGCCGACCGAGCAGGCGGCGGGTCAGCTTTCTATTGATGATATCCTGCTTTCCATGAGTGATAAAGGCAAAAAAGTCACTGACGCAGTGCTTGGCGAAGAGGCGGCATCAGAAGCGGAAGCATTGAAGAAGGAAGAGGGATCGGCGCAGGAGACTGAAAAACGCGGCGCAGAGAAAGCTGACAAGCCACTGGAGGTGGAGACGATCCCGGTGCCGGGAACGGAAAAGAGCATGGCGGAGGCTGCTGCGGATGAGCTTACGGAGGCACAGAAGGAAGCGCTTCGCTATACGAACTATCCGGAAAAGCTTCTCAGAAATAAAAACTCTTTGCCGATGTATTCGGAAGCGAAGGACGAGGATAACGATCTTGGAAAGACGCGGCGCATCGTGAATACGAAGGAAGAGTTGATGGAGGCTGCAAAAAAGGAGATCCTGGCGGAAAAGACGATCCGTATCCCGACAGAGGAGATTGCGAGCCGGATAGAAGAGGCGGATCATCCGTCATCAGAAGGTTCGGAAGAATATGGCCAGAAGGGCGGGGCTATGACAGACGGATATCCGTCGGAAGACGCGGCCGAAGTTTATCCGGAAGATGGATACCCGTCAGAAGAAAATCCCGACGAAAAGTATCAGGACGGTGATGAAGGGATGTATGCAGAAACGGAAGATGGGTATGAAGAGGACTACGAAGAAGAATACCTGATGATCCCGTCTCACCTGAAAAGTCTGTTCAGCGGTTTTACAGAGATAGAAGGGTTGGAAGATCAGATCGCGAATGCGATCATCCAGGCTGAGTCCAAAGGTGATGACAGGACATCACGCAGTGGAAATATCCTGATCTTCGGTGCGCACGGTTCCGGCAAGACAACGCTTGCCATGAATCTTGCGAAAGCAATCGCACAGGATAAGGGAAGCCAGGTCATGAAGATGGCCAAAATCTATGCGGCAGATCTGAACCGTAAGGATATTGCGTCAACGGTGGCTAAGATCGCCGGCGGCACACTGATCATTGAGGAGGCCGGTGATCTGGAGCCCGGTACGGTGGAGCAGCTTACTACGGCTATGGAATTCCGCACGGACGGTCTGATCGTGATTCTGGAGGATGAGCAGCAGTACATTCATGAGCTGTTGATGCGCCATCCGCGTTTCACTATGAAGTTTACTGCTCAGATCTATATACCGGAGTATACGGTGGAAGAACTCGCCATGTTTGGGCAGATCTATGCGAATGCACAGGATTATGTGATCGGTGCTGACGCGCAGGAAACGCTGTGTCAGAAGCTGTCTGGTGCAATGGAAGCGGGCAATGCTGTGGCGATCACAGATGTGATAGAGATGGTAAGCAGGGCGATTGCGAGGTCAAATAAGTTTTTCCACAAGATATCGATGGGCAAAAAACGATACGATGAGAATGATTATATCATTCTGTTCCCGAAGGATTTTAAATAAATAGAATCCCGCGGGAAGAAGAACTGCGGCAGACACCTGCCGCAGTTCTTCTTCCCGCGGGTAACGAGCCAGGTGGCCATGCTTGATAGATATCTGGCGGCTGCAGCGGGGTATTTGATTGCTGTATTTGCAGAGCAGCTTCATTTAAAAGCCCAGTTCTTCCCCGATCAGAAAGACTTTGATACGCCCTTTGATCCGGTTGAACCGGGTAACAGCTGTATGTGCGCAGATACAATCCGGTGACAGGCAGTCTTTACAGACGCCGGTCTGGCTGCAGGGGGTGCGCAGGTTCAGACGCATGGCGTTTGGCGGAGCGGCATTCGTATGTATCCGGGCAATGGCTGCCGGTACATCCGCCGCGACCTTATTCATACCGGCGAGGATCATGACATGATCTGGCCCGTATATGAGCGCGGCTACTCTGTTGCCGTTTCCGTCCACGTTGACAAGCTCTCCGTCCGCAGTGATGGCGTTGGTGCTCATGAAATAATAATCGGCAGCAAAGGATTTTCGCTCCAATGCTTTTTTTTCATCCGGTGAAGAAGCGGAAGACCGGTCGATCAATTCGAGGTCTGCGGATCTCAGCGCATCCATCATGCCTGTCTGGGTCAGAGTTGTAGAGCCTCCCCAGGAAACGGAGGAGTGTCCGGGAAGCATGGCCATGATTTTTTCAACGGCTTCTTTGGCAGTCTTAAAATAATAACCTTCCATCTGGCGTTTTTCCAGCCCTTTGATGACAGAGGCTGCCATCGTTTCATAATATTGTTCCATTGGTGTCATAATTTGCCTCCTTTTTGATTTGCAGTTATTGGGAATATATGAAAATAGTTTAACATATTAGAAAAGATATGAAAATAGACAATATATTTTTACACGGGTCCTTAAATCTGTGCTATAATTAAAAAATAAGATGACAGAGAAGCTGAATGACAGGACGGGAGGTATGAATATGGATAATAAGGTGCTTATTACGATTGGGAGACAGTTTGGAAGCGGCGGACATGAGATCGGAGAGAAGCTTGCCGGGAAGCTGGGCATTAAATTTTACGACAAAGAGCTGATCAAGCTGAGTGCAAAAGAAAGCGGACTGTGTGAGAAGGTGCTGGAGAGCTACGATGAAAAGCCAACGAACAGTCTTCTGTATTCAATCGTTATGGATGTTTATCCGTCTGTGATGTATTCAGGCCCGACGATCGACCAGCAGATTTATCAGGCGGTCTATGATACGATCAGGAAGCTGTCGGAGAGTTCCTGCGTTATTGTCGGAAGATGTGCGGATTATATTCTTCGGGATCAGCCGGAGCTTATCAGCATTTTTGTACACGCGAATTCAGATTTCAGGGCTGCCCGGGTGGCTGCGGAATATCATCTGCCGGATGCAAAGGTGCGTGATATGCTGGTGAAGACCGACAAGAAGCGCGCAAGCTACTACAATTTCCAGTCAGAGAAGAAATGGGGTATGGCTTCCAGCTATAATCTCTGTGTGGAGAGCAGTTCGCTTGGCATTGACGGTTCAGTGGAGCTGATCATGGATTATATTAAGTACAGACAGAAAAGCTGATTGAGAAAAACATGTCGCCGGAAGAGAGTTTTCCCGGTTGGGGCGCTCTTTTCCGGCAGTTTTTTGTTTATCGGCAGTTTATCGGCAGCTTTTTGTTGCGGTTGAAATGAAATTGTGTATATGCTAAAATGTAATGACAGAGTTTAGCTGTGATCTGGAAATAAATGATTCGGAGGAAAAGGATGTTATGGATCTGATGAAATACCGTATCAGGACGCTGTTTAAATATCAGGATCTGATCAAAGAGCTGGTCGTGCGTGATCTGAAGCTGAAGTACAGAAGAAGCTTTCTGGGATATCTCTGGAGTATTCTGAATCCGCTGCTGATTATGACTGTACTGACGATTGTATTTATGAATCTTCTGGGCAAGGGGATCAAGAACTATCCGGTGTACCTTTTTACGGGCCGGCTTTTGTTTGAGTTTATGAAAAGCGGTACGACGAATGCAATGAAATCAGTGACGGGTAATGCGTCGCTGCTGCGGAAAGTATATGTGCCGAAATATATTTTTACCCTGGCGAAAGTGACGAGCTGCATGGTGGATCTTATCTTTTCCATCGGCGCCCTGATCATTGTAATGGTGGTGACAGGGGCGCCGTTTTACTGGCAGTTTTTGTTGACTCCGATCGTGATCGTCCAGCTTTATCTTTTTAGCTGCGGCCTGGGATTTTTCCTGGCGCAGTTGAATGTATTTTTCAGGGATATCCAGTATATTTACAGTGCGGTGCTGACCGCATGGATGTATCTGACTCCGATCATCTATCTGATCGAGCGGATGCCGGCTAAAGTACAGTTTGTTATCAAGGCCTTCAACCCGATGTATTATTATGTGGCGCAGTTTCGGGATCTCGTTTATTACGGAAGGTTCCCGGGCCCGAGAATTTTCTGGGGCGGCTGGCTGATGGCTTTTGTTATGCTGTTCATTGGCACATGGTCTTTCCAGAGAGCGAAGGATAAATTTATTCTGTATATCTGATGCCGTGGTACCGGGATCGTGAAAGCGCAAAGTGCAAAGCGGTTCAGTTGGTATTTTGGGCATCAATATCATGTCATGGAGAAATGGAGAAATACAATGAATAAATATGCGGTTGAGGTGGAAAATCTGAAAATAAGATTCAATCTTTCCAACGAAAAAGTAGACAATCTAAAGGAGTATGCCATCAAGCTTGTAAAGCACGAGCTGATGTTTCAGGAGTTCCTCGCTCTGCAGGACGTCAATTTAAAAATAAAAAGGGGTGAATCCTGGGGTCTGGTGGGAGCGAACGGCTCAGGAAAATCCACGCTGTTAAAAACCATCAGCGGTATCTTGAAACCTTATGAGGGAAGTGTAAAAGTCAATGGAAAGATTGCACCGCTGATCGAGCTGGGGGCGGGGTTTGACCCGAATCTGACTGCCCGGGAAAATATTTTTCTGAACGGCCTTGTACTGGGGCATTCCAGAACGTTTATGGAGGAACACTTTGATGAGATTGTTGAGTTCGCCAATCTGTACGATTTTCTGGATTCTCCGATCAAGAATTTTTCCTCCGGTATGAAAGCGCGGCTGGGTTTTGCGGTGGCAACCATTGTGAATCCGGACATTCTGATCGTGGATGAGGTGCTGGAGGTAGGCGATATGCGTTTTCGGAGACGGTGTAATGAGCGGATGCAGCAGATGCTTTCCGGCGGCACAACGCTCCTTTACGTTTCTCACAATATCGAGTCGGTTAAGAATCTCTGTGAAAACGCAGTTTGGCTGGACCATGGAAAGGTGCGGATGACAGGGGATTCCGAAGAGGTATGTGAGGCATACCGGGAAGAACAGGAGTGGCTGACGCGGCAAAAGAAGCTGGAGAAACGTGAAAAGCTGAGACAGCAGAAAATACCGTATGATTATCTGGTGGTGGGCGCCGGATTATACGGGGCGGTGGCGGCCCGGGAGCTCACAAGACAGGGGAAGCGGTGCCTTGTTATTGACAGGCGAAGCCACATCGGCGGAAATATATATACGGAAAATAAAGACGGGATACAGGTGCACAAATACGGCGCACATATTTTCCATACCAGCAATAAGGATGTATGGAAATACGTTAACAAATTGACGGAGTTTAACAATTACATCAATTCTCCGGTGGCTGTTTATCAGGACGAGCTGTACAATCTGCCTTTTAATATGAATACCTTCAGCAAGCTCTGGGGGATTAAAAAGCCGCAGGAGGCAAAGGATAAAATAGCGGAGCAGATCGCGGATCTGAAGATTACGGAGCCGGAGAATCTGGAGGAGCAGGCGCTTTCTCTGGTGGGAACTGATGTGTACGAAAAACTCATCAAAGGTTACACGGAAAAGCAGTGGGGAAGGGATTGCAGGGATCTCCCTGCGTTTATTATCAAGCGTCTTCCGCTGCGGTTTACGTATGATAACAATTATTTCAATGACCGTTATCAGGGCATACCGATGGGCGGCTACACACAGATGATGGAAAAGCTGCTGGATAATATAGATGTTATGCTGGAAACAGACTTTTTTGAGTATCGGAAGGAAAATCCGGAGATGTTCAAAAAAGTAGTGTATACGGGGATGATCGACGAATATTTTGACTATCAATACGGTCATCTGGAATACCGTACTGTCCGTTTTGAGACGGAGCGTATTGAGGAAGAAAATTATCAGGGGAATGCTGTCGTAAACTACACGCAGCGGGAAGTACCGTATACGAGGATCATAGAGCACAAGCATTTTGAGCCGGATGAGGAAAGGGAAAACCCCAAAAATTATACGTACATTTCCAGAGAGTATTCGACGGAATGGGAGCCGGGAGCCGAGCCGTACTATCCTGTGAATGATGAGAAAAACAATGCGCTGTATGAGAAATATCGTGCTCTTGCAGAGAAAGAAAAGAATGTACTCTTCGGGGGCCGACTGGGACAGTATAAATATTATGATATGGATAAGGTGATCGAAGCGGCCATCTATGATATCAAGAAAGAACTGGAGCCGAAGTTATGAGTTCTGATCAGAGAGGCGACGGAGAACAGCAGGAAGTGTGCAGCCTTAAAATTCCAGTCAGTATTGATCTGATGGAATACGAAAACGGCAGCTTGAGAATAGACGGTTCCGTGGAGCCGGGGATACGGCTTTCGGGCTTGATTATCAGGCTTAATGGAGAAAAACTGGCATTTCATGAGGTTCCAAGATATGCCCGGATCATATGCGGCAGTCAGGTAAGCGGGAACCGGACCGCTTTTTCGCTGGAGCTTGTGCCGCAGCAGCTTCAAAAAAAGAATCGGCTCGTTTTTTCAGCTCTCGGTGAACAGGGAAGTGAAATCCGCCTGCCGGTGGCGGCGGTGAACTATCAGGCGAGGGTGTACAGTGGCCTGAAATATTCCTATTGGTGCTTTGATAAATATCTGGTGACATCGAAAAAGGGCGGAGAAGATTTCGAGGCGGGAACAAAGCAAAGAATCGGAGAAGACTGCAGGGTATCAAAAAAGAGTAAAGCCGGGAAAGACTGTGAGACGTCGAAGAAAAGCGCGGCAGAGAATGTCCTGACAGACAGTTTGGAGATCTGCCGGGCAGGTGCGTTTACAAAGCTTTTGCAGGAGATGAAGCTTTTGCAGGAAATTTTGCGTGCGCCTTACGGATCCGGAAAAATGTTTGTGATGAGGTGTCTGTATTGGCTGTCGTATCCGTTCTATGTAAAGAAAAATATATGGATCACATTTGATAAGCTGTATAAAGGCGGCGATTGCGGTGAATATTTTTATAAATACCTGGTAAAGAATGCAGATGCTTCTATAATGCCGGTCTACGTTATCAACCGCGATGCGCCGGATCGGAAAAGACTGGAGCGGGAGGGGTATCGCCCAGCGGTATACAGGAGCAGGAAGCAGAGACTTTTGTATCTGTATGCACGAATGGTGTTTGGTACCCATAGCGGCGTAAATTCGTTTTGCGGATTTAATAACTGGGAGATCCGTTTTATCCAGGATCGCCTCCGCGCCGTCAATACATGCATTCAG
>CAYLPF010000049.1:0-8206 GCA_964385485.1 uncultured Lachnospiraceae bacterium
GGCTGATAAAGAAGAGATAACAGAACCGTATGAAAGTGACTGCAGAAAGTCTTTCATACGGTTCTTTCATTCCCGTACAGTTCAGCTGAACTGTACCCGGGTGAAAACACAGTGACCTGTAACAGGTAAAAAAACAGTTGACAAAACACTGAAATGGTGTTATCATCCCATTAATCCTATATGACTGATAGGTAATATATGGATTATAGGAAATAATTACAAGGAGAGGGAATCATGTTTTACGCACGGATCAGAAGAACTGACGAAAGCTGTTGCTGCCGTATGAAGCTTTGTATTCATAGGGCCTGTTGCTGTGCGACCAGCATCTGTTGATAAATATCTGTTAAGTTATGATTATTGATATCGATGGGAGAAGGTACGTGGCCAGGTTTTTGAACCGGGCTTTTTTTGTGTCATAGGGTGCGCCCGTCTCCTATGACACAAAAACACTCCGCGAGGATGTGCACAGCACATTCCTGTTTTAAGTGCGTCCGGTGGGCGCACGTTCTAACGGTAAAAGAAAGAGAGGATAATTATATGGCATCTAAGAGAGAGCTTGTTTTAAAGGCGTTTCATAATGAGGAAACAGAGAGAATACCGGTGGGCTTCTGGCATCATTTTTTATCAGATAATTTTAATGGCGGCCTGGAGGATCCGAAGCTTTATGAGAAAAATATTGCCGGACATAAAAAATTCAAGGAGGAATTTGATCCGGATTTTGTAAAGATCATGACGGATGGCTTTTTCTTTCTTCCGTATGATTATACGGGGATCAAGACTGCGGCTGATCTGAAGAAGCTGCGGCCTCTGGAAAGGAACCATCCATGGTTTGAGAAGAATGCGGAGCTGGCAAAAGATGTGAGGGCAATTTACGGAGAAGATATCCTTCTGTTCTTTAATGTATTTGCTCCGCTGACACAGCTTGGAAACGGGTTGCTGCAGGAAAATCCGGGGGCAAAGGGAAATAAAGTGCTGGAGTTCCTCAAGGAGGATCCGCAGGCTGTATCAGGTGCGCTTAATCTGATCGCAAGGGACATCGATATCCTGATCAAAAAGGTGGTAGGCGAAGGGCTGGCGGACGGGATATACCTGAGCGTGAGCAATCCGAACCGTCAGATACCCGCGGACATTTATACGGCTTATGTATCTCCCAGTGAAAAGCTGATCCTGGCCGAGGCAAAGGAAGCGGCGGAGGACAACATCCTTCATATATGCGGTTATGAAGGAAATAAAAATATTCTTTCTGTGTACCGGGACTATGACGCAAGCGTGATCAACTGGGCAGTCCATACGGAGAAGCTGGGTCTGAAGGAGGGCAAGGCTTACTTCGGCGGTAAGGCAGTGATCGGTGGATTTGACAATACGAAAAACAGCGTGCTGTACCGGGGAACGAAGAAAGAAATTGAGGACTATGTGGAGCAGCTTCTGGACCAGGCGGGAAGAACCGGAGTCATCATCGGAGCAGACTGCACGGTTCCTGCGGATATTGCGGTGGAACGGCTGAACTGGGTCCGTGAAAAGGGTAAAGCCATATGAAAAAATATATTATAAAGCGTATTCTGGTTTCAATTCCGGTTTTTCTGGGGATTACGCTTCTGGTATATGTGCTGGCCTGCGCTGCGCCGGGGTCGCCGGCCGCTATGATGCTGGGAGGAGATATCGAGAATATGACACCGGAGAAGATCGCACAGGTAGAACAGCAGCTCGGATTGAACCAGCCGGTGTATATCCGTTACATAAAATGGCTGGCGCAGCTCCTTTCAGGTAACTTCGGCATCTCCTACCGGACGGGCAGAGCTGTTCTGGATATGATCCTGGAGCGTCTGGGGGCTACCCTGCTGCTGACGCTGTCAGCCACTGCAGTGTCATCTGTGATCGCCATATTTCTGGGAATTATGTCAGCTTATAAGCCATATTCCGGCTGGGATTATATATCTTCCGCATTTTCCTTTGTGGGAGCCAGTATGCCGAATTTCTTCGCGGGGCTGCTTCTGATCTTTGTATTTGCGGTGAAAATCAATATACTTCCAAGCAGCGGTATGTATGATTCCACCAGTTCCACAGGGATACTGAGCCTTGCGCGGCATATGGTGCTGCCTATGATCACTCTTTGCCTGCAGCAGATCGGCAGCATCCTGCGGCAGACCAGAGGCAGTATGCTGGAGGCGCTGGGAAACGATTTTATCAGAACCACCCGTGCGCAGGGGCTTTCAGAAAGGGTGGTGGTGTTCCGGCACGGCTTGCGGAATGCGCTGATCCCCATCCTCACCGTGCTGGCAGGGATGCTCCCGTTTATCATAGGAGGCGCGGTGGTGACAGAACAGTTATTTTCCTGGCCGGGGCTTGGCAGTCTGATGGTGCAGTCGATTAATTCCCGCGATTATCCGGTGATCATGGGACTGACCGTGTTCATCGCCAGCGTCATACTGGTAGGCAATGTGGTACTGGATATTCTTTATTGTTTCGCGGATCCCAGGATCCGGCATAGCAGAAACTACGCATAGACAGGAAATTAGTATCGCAGGGCTGCCTGTATCCCGCAAATGCGATATCAGGCGCCCGGCACAAATTGTAGGATGGAAAGGCAGGGTATTTATGTATGAAAAAGACTTCCGCGGCGCAGATGACTGCTGCCGGTGATTTATCAGTGGATGTTCGAAGCAGGGAAAAAACATTTGCAAGGAATGTGGTGGAACGGTTTCTGTGCCATAAACTGGCTTTTGCGGGATTGGTAGTCCTGGCGGCAGAAATCGTGCTGCTGGTTGTACTGCCGCTGGCTCTGAAGCTGGATCCTATTACTTCTGATTTTGACGCTTTTGAGGCAGGACCGGGTCCGGGCCATATACTGGGAACCGATGATCTGGGAAGAGATGTATTTTCACGGCTCGTATACGGCGGGCAGGTATCTTTGACAGTAGGGTTTGCATCCACAATCATCAGCCTGCTGATCGGATTGCCCCTTGGCCTGATCGCAGGTTATTATAGAGGACTTGCGGAATTGATCATTATGAGGGCGTCGGAGGTTTTTCTATCTATACCCTCCATGATCCTGATCCTGGTGGTGGTATCGATCACAGGCAATTCCGTGTTTATGCTGACTGTTGTGATTGGAGTTATGGGCTGGCCGGGCTTTGCCAGGCTGATCTATGGCAATGTTTTGTCGGCCCGGGAAAAAGAGTATGTGGAGGCTGCGCGGGCTATCGGAGAAAGCGATTTCTCCATCATTGTCCGTTACATTCTTCCGAATGCCATTACGCCGGTGCTGATAGAATTTACCTTCCATGTTGCCAGCGCAATCCTGCAGGAGTCCAGTCTGAGCTTTCTGGGGCTGGGAGTCCAGCCGCCTGCCGCTTCCTGGGGAAATCTTTTGTATGACGCCCAGAGCATCACAGTACTGGCCTATAAGCCCTGGAGATGGGTTCCCGCCGGAATCCTGCTGGTGCTGACCATATCCGCTATTAATTTCCTGGGAGACGGTTTGCGGGACGCTCTGGATGTCAGCCATTATAATTGAAATCGGCAGGAGACGTCATGAACATTTTTATGTTGCCATGCATGCGAAAGGAAGCTCCGGTGGAGATCCCTTTTCATCAGAGGAAACTTCGTCTCCTATGACACAAAAACGCTCCGCCAGTATGCGCACAGATACATAAAGTATTTTATGATATTTCCGGCATCGGTTTATAAAAAATATTTCAAATGGAGCAGAATGAGAAAAGGAGAGTTTGATTATGAAAAGAAATACAGAAGACAAAAGGATAAAGAAAAGCAGAAAAAAGCTGCTGGTATTAGGGCTGGCGCTTGGGCTGGCGTTTGGCGGCCAGTCTGCCATGGGGGTACTGGCGGATGAGGCTGCCGGGGAAATAACCGTTACACTGGGTCAGTCGACCCTGTGGGAAACGCTGAACTGGATGGCCACTACCAGCACGCCTACTGATTACGTGCAGGAAGAAATTTTTGATATGCTGTTTATCACCAATACGGACGGCACGTTTGACCCGAGGCTGGCAGATAGCTGGGAAGTAGACGGAAAAGACGTGATATTCTATTTGAATGAAAACGCCCTCTGGCATGACGGAGAGCCGGTGACAGCGGAGGATGTGGTGTATACCTTCCAGCTTCTCTCCTCCTCAGAGACCACATGGCTGAGACAAAGCACCGCGGCATATTTTGAAGGAACGGATGACGATGGCGTAGAGCTTTCTGAGGATTCCATAGCGGCGGAAGCATTGGATGAGCATACAGTAAAGCTGACTTTGAAGCAGGAGGCGGATCCTACCAGAATACTTTCCGGATATTTGCGGGACGTAAAGATTCTGCCAAAGCATCTGCTGGCTGAGATCCCGGATGCAGAGGTGGCTGACGCGGATTTCTGGTCACAGCCTGTCGGTTCAGGCCCCTTCCGGTTTGACGGACAGATCGACGGAGAAAGGATTGAGTACGTGGCCAACGACGACTATTATCTTGGAAGGCCAAAGTTTGACCGTCTGGTGATCCGCTTTATGGATTCTTCCACGCTGGCAGCCGCACTGCTGAACGGGGAGGTGGACATTACGACGGATGTATCTATGTCAGATCTGGAAACGCTGCAGGCTGCGGATAATATCCAGATCGATACCATTACTTCTTATCAGTATCAGGATCTTTGCATAAATCTGGAGGATCCGTCATTTACCTTAAATGTCCGCCGGGCCATCAATGCTGCGATCAACAAGCAGGCTCTGGTGGATCAGCTGTATAAGGGCTACGGCGAGGCAGCAAAGTCTATCCTGCCAAGTACACATCCTTATTATGATGAAAACATCACGGAAGATACGTATGATCCGGAATATGCGAAGGAGCTTCTGGAGGAGGAAGGCTGGGATACAAGCCGGGTGCTGGAGCTGACCGTGCCGCAGGGCAATCAGGCCAGGGAACGGTCCGCCATATTGATCCAGCAGGATCTGCAGGCCGTTGGTATTCAGACTCAGATCCTTTCCCTTGATTTTGCTACCGCATTACAGAATATGCGGGATAATGAATATGATCTGCTGCTGATGGGTTCCGCCGGCAAAGTAGATCCGGAAGACGGGGGAGTTTCCTATTTTTCTCATACGACGGATGAAAAATTTGAAGAATTGTGGGATAAGCAGACGGCGGGCCTGAACTTTGAGGAAAGAAAACCTTATCTGGATGAATATCAGGAATATTATGTGGAGCAGGTGCCGCTTGTCGTTTTGTATTTCCCGGATCGGATCTGCTACTACAATACGAGACTGTCTAATATTCCTGTACAGAGCACGGATTTCTGGATCAATAAGCTTTCCTGGACCTGGGATGTGGAGTCATAACGGGAAAAAACGGGGCTGCCGGAGGGTAAGAAAATGGGTAATAAATTCCTTCAGGTTAAAAATCTGAATATTTCATTTAAAAATAAAAAGACCGTGATTCCGGTAGTAGAAGGCGTGGATTTCTATGTGGAAAGAGGAGAGATCATCGGTCTGGTGGGAGAGTCCGGATGCGGAAAAAGTATCAGCGCCTTATCCCTTCTTAAGCTAAATGCCCCGAACGCGGTGTACGGAGAGGGCAGCGAAGTCCTTCTGGCGGGGAAAAACCTGCTTTTGCTGAATAACCGCCAGATGCGTGATATCAGAGGCAAGGAAATTTCTGTTATATTCCAGGACTCTCTTACGGGACTGGATCCGGTCATGCCGTTGAAGAAAATCATGACAGAGGCTGTCCGGGCCCACAGAGACATATCCAGGGAAGAGGCCCTGGAAGAGAGCGTCCGTATGTTGTCGGGAGTGGGGATACCCGCTCCGGAAATACGGATCAACGAATATGCGCACCAGTTGTCCGGCGGTATGCGCCAGAGAGTGATGATAGCCCTGGCCCTGCTTCACAATTCAAAGCTTTTGATCGCGGATGAGCCTACGACGGCACTGGATGTGACGATCCAGGACCATATCCTGCAGTTGATCAGGCGGGTGCGGGAGGAAAACGGCATGTCAGTGCTTCTGATCACACATGATATGGGCGTGGTGGCGGAGATGACGGACCGGCTCTATGTGATGTATTCTGGACGTATCGTAGAAGAAGCGCCTACAAGAGATATTTTTGAAAGTCCCCTGCACCCCTATACCAGAGGGCTGCTGCAGTCGATCCCCAGACTGGATCAGCCGGACGACCAGCGCCTTTATACGATTCCCGGCACGGTACCTGCGCCGGGCAGCATCACAAAAGGCTGCCGGTTTTGCAATCGCTGCTCTGAGGCATGCGAAAGGTGCAGCCGGGAGGAACCGCCGCTGTTTGAGCTGGGCGGGAAGAAGGTGAGATGCTGGAAATATGAGTCAGTTGTGGAGGAATATTTATGAGTCAGGAAACGCCGGTTTTGCGGGTAGAGCACTGCAAAACATCTTTTGTTACAGAAAAAAGCCTGCTTGGGAAGCCGAAGAAGAAGGTGCGGGCCGTTGATGATGTAAGCTTTGTCCTGTGGGAAGGCGATATGCTGGGGATCGTGGGGGAATCCGGCTGCGGAAAGTCCACCCTGGCACGGACAATACTGCGGCTGATTGAACCGGAATCAGGGGTGATCTGCTATCGGGGGAAGGATCTGGCTTCGTTGAGCCGGGAAGAGATGCGGAAAATGCGCCGGAAGATGCAGATTGTTTTTCAGGATCCTTATGCCTCTCTGAATCCCAGAATGACGGTTGGGGAGATCATAGAATCTCCGCTGCGGGTTTATGGCGTCCGTGATGCGGCAAAAAGACGGGAAATGGTAAAAAAGACCATGGAGCTGACAGAACTGAAGGAGGAATGGCAGAACCGTTACCCACATGAGTTTTCCGGCGGCCAGCGGCAGCGGGTGATGATTGCAAGGGCATTGATCCTGGAACCGGAATTCCTGATCTTTGACGAGCCTGTTTCTGCCCTGGATGTTTCCGTCCGTTCCCAGATACTGAACCTTCTGGTGGATCTGAAGAAAGAATTGAACTTTACTTCTCTGTTTATTTCGCATGACCTGAGTGTGGTGAAATATATCTGTAACAGGACGGCGGTAATGTATCTGGGACATCTGGTGGAACTGGCGGATAAGAAGGATTTGTATGAAAAACCGGCGCATCCCTACACGGAAATGCTGCTCTCCGCTATTCCCATTCCCAAAGCGGGGGCGCACAGGGAGCATCATTCGCTCCAGGGTGAGATACCAAGCCCCCTGAATCCGCCGACGGGATGTCCCTTCCATACACGGTGCCCCAAAGCCAGCCACAGATGTGCGCAGGAATATCCGCAATGGCATCAATTGGAAGGAAATCATGGATGCGCATGCCATCTGGTCAGCGGGTACGGATACGGTGAGGGCGTCTGAGAAAACGTGACGACAGCAGGAAGGAGGAAAAAGGATGGAGCGGAAAGTGTTGGAAAGCAGGATCGACCAGTGGATCCGGGAAAACAGGGACAGTATGGTAGAAGAGTTGCTGGCGTGGGTTTCCCATCCCTCTGTTTCGAGGGCGGATCTGGGCGAAAAGGGAGCTCCTTATGGAAAAGACTGCCGGAGAATGCTGGATTTCGCATTGGAAAGGGGAAGAAATTTTGGCTTTCGGACAGCGGATCATGAGGGCTATTGCGGCGATATCCTTTATGGCGACAGCAAGGAAGAACTCGGATTTGTCTGCCATCTGGACGTTGTGCCGGAGGGCGGGGGCTGGATCTATGAACCGTACCGCCCGGTGGTAAAGGATGGATACGTCATCGGCAGAGGCGCCGGTGATAATAAAGGCGCTGCTGTAATGGTACTCTGGGCGTTCCGCTTTTTTAAAGAAATGAAACTCCCGCTGACAAAAACGCTGCGCCTGATGCTGGGATGCGCGGAAGAGACCGGCATGGAGGATTACAGACATTATCTGAATGAACTGCAGGGTCAGGCACCGCAGCTTAGTATCGTGGCGGATGCCATGTTCCCCGTGTGTTATGCGCAGAAAGGCGGCTACAACGCCACTTTGCGGATACCGGCGGGGAAAGACATTGTGGACTTCCGCGCAGGGAGAGTGCGGAATATTGTCCCGGATAAAGCAGAGCTGGTCATACGGGGGATTTCCGTAACAGATGCCAGGAGCGCATTGCAGAATTACACAGAGGTGGAGGTAAGCGAAGAAAAAGCGGAGAAAGCGGGCGAAGAAAAAGCATTGGAAATAAGCGGAGAAAAAACAGAGAAAGTGAGCAAAGA
>CAYLPF010000050.1:0-8165 GCA_964385485.1 uncultured Lachnospiraceae bacterium
AGTATCCCAAAAGAGGAAAGACCTTATGAGAAGTGTCTGGCGATGGGAGCGGAAGTTCTCAGCGATGCCGAGCTCCTGGCTGTGATACTGCGCACAGGGTCGAAAGGCGAATCGGCATTGGAACTGTCAAGGAAGGTACTTGCTCAGCATGGGGAAGGAAACGGACTCCTGGGCATTTATCACATGTCGATTTCTGATTTAATGAGGGTCAGAGGACTGGGAAAGGTAAAGGCTGTCCAGTTAAAGTGTGTTGCCGAACTGTCAAAGCGGATCGCCAGAAGGACATTTTCAGAAGGCGTTTCTTTTAAAGATCCGTCATCAGTGGCACGTTATTATATGGAAGAGCTGCGGCATCAGGAGCAGGAGATACTGATCCTTGCGATGCTGAGCAGCAAGGGCAGGCTCATTAAGGACGCAGTTGTATCGAAGGGGACAGTCCGTTCCTCACTGATATCTCCCAGGGAGATATTTATTGAAGCCATGCGCCATCAGGCGGTCAGCATTATCCTGCTGCACAACCATCCCAGCGGTATTCCTGACCCCAGCAAAGAAGATATCCTGCTCACAGAGCGGGTTCGGGAGGCGGGGAGACTTCTGGGCATCGAGCTTCTGGACCATATTATAATAGGTGACTGTCAGGCGGTCAGCATGAGGGAGCAGGGCCTCTGGCAGGAGTAAGGGGTATATACATGTTATTTCATAAGGTTTGTGGGATCGATTTAGGCACAGACACGATAAAATTAAGAGATAAAAGCGGAAAGCGCTTTCTATACAGCAAGAATCTGCTTGCGATGCGGCAGAATGGTTCAGTGCTCGCCATTGGGGATGCCGCATACGAAATCTATGAGAAGAATCCTGAAAATGTCAGAGTCGTCTGGCCTATGGCAGGAGGCGTGATCGCGAACCTGACAGAGATGGGGATCGTTCTCTCACATCTTCTGAAGAGCTTTTCCGGTGTGCTTCATACCGGGGCTTCTCTGTATATTGCTGTGCCCAGCGATATTACCCAGGTTGAAAAACGTGCATTTTTTATGGTAATGCGCGGCAAGATCAATGCCGGCAGCATCCGGCTGATCGATAAGGGGATCGCGGATGCCGTCAGCGCCGGACTGCCGGTTCTGTCCTCCAGAGGGCACATGGTAGTAAACATCGGAGCCGACACGACGGAGATTTCTGTCATCTCCTCCGGTAAGGTCATTCTGAGCCAGACGCTGAAAGCAGGAGGACGCCGCCTGGACGAGGATATCGCGACCATGGTACGCAGGAAGTTCAACCTGAGCATCGGCCAGAAAACAGCGGAATCTCTGAAAAACAATCTCGCATTTATGATCAACGGGCCAAAGCTTGAGCAGAAGGTATTCGGGATCCATACGCTGTCAGGACTTCCGAAGTCAGACCTGATACCGTCCCTCGCCGTAAGCGTGGCGATCATTGATTCCGTTGATTATATTATTGAGAATATCAAATCCATTTACAACCGCATTCCGCCGCAGCTTATGAAGGATATTGCGCGGGAGGGCATTTACCTGACCGGCGGCGTATCCATGATCCTGAATCTTCCTGAGTATATCCGGCGTGAGATCGGCGTTCCCTTCCATCATATTCAGGATCCGAAGAACAGCACGATCCGCGGGCTGGTGGAGATCCTGAACAATAAGGATTTAAGGCAGTCCACGTATTCGCTGAACGATCTGACAGGAATGAGATAAAGGCAGGAGCATTTATGAAAAAAACAACGAATGACAATTTGAAAAATAAATATCTTCTTATTGCGCTGAGCGCCATCTGTGTTCTGCTTATTGTAATATCCTTCGTTGAGAGCAGCGTGGTGGCGCCGGTCAAGCAGGTCAGCGGCTTTCTGATCACGCCGGTACAGAAGGGGATCAACGGCTTCGGCAGCTGGCTGTCAGGGCTGACCGATAATTTTGAGGATGCGGAAACGCTCCGGAAGGAAAATGCGGAGCTGCAGGACCGGGTCGACACGCTGACAGAGGAGAACAGCCAGCTCATTCAGGACAGAGAGGAGCTTCAGAGGCTTCGGGAGCTGTTCGAACTCGATGAGCAGTACGACGATTATGAAAAGGTCGGCGCGAGGGTCATCGCAAAGGAGAGCGGCAACTGGTTCCAGCTTTTCACGATCGACAAGGGCTCTGCTGACGGGATCAAGCCGGATATGAATGTGATTTCCGGCGGCGGACTTGTGGGAATCGTGACGGAGACCGGGCCAAACTGGTCTACTGTCCGTTCGATCATCGATGACAACAGCAATGTCAGCGCGATGGTATCTACCACCTCAGACCAGTGTATCATTGCGGGAGACCTGCGTCTGATCGACGAGGGTTCCCTCAATCTCGTAAAGCTTACGGATGCGGACAATAAGGTCCATGTCGGGGACAAGGTCGTGACCTCCTATATCAGTGAAAAATTCCTGCCGGGTATCCTGATCGGGTATATCAGTGAGCTGGGAAATGACGCAAATAATCTGACAAAGTCCGGTTATATTACGCCGGTCGTGGATTTCCGCCATCTTCAGGAGGTGCTGGTCATCCTTGAACTGAAGGAATACGTTCCTTCCGACTCCGTTTCCACGGGAACGGTGCTGCAGGATTCTGAGGATGCATCGTCGGAGCCGCAGGGTGGATCTGAAACGGAAAGCGAGACAGCAGCGGTGCAGTAAGCGCCGGAAGGAGATGGTTTTATGAGACGCAAGATTGTTATAGGGATCATGATCCTGGTATCTGTTCTTCTTCAGTCCACGGTCTGCCAGATGATATCGATCGCCTCCATCAAGCCGAATCTTCTGATCATACTGACAGTTTCCTTCGGACTGATGCGTGGCCGGAAGGAGGGGATGATCATCGGCTTCCTGTGCGGCTTGCTGACAGATCTGTTTTTTGAGAGTGTCCTTGGTTTTAACGCCCTCATCTACATGTGGGTAGGATATTTCAGCGGTTATTTTTACCGTATCTTTTACGATGACGATATCAAAACGCCTCTGTTCCTGATCTCCATCAGCGATGTGGCATACGGCATCATCCAGTATGGCTTCCGTTTTCTCTTGAGGGGACGTATTGATTTCTTTTATTACCTGGGCAGGATCATTTTGCCGGAAATGTTCTATACATTGATCCTGACGATCCTCTGCTACAGGATCCTTTACTTTATCAACCGGAAACTCGCAGCAGCCGATAAAGGAGGGGGCGACAGCTTTGTTTGATCAAATGAAGAAAAATATGAAAAGAGCGATCAATTCCAGGATGATTATATTGCTTGTTGTGATCGTACTGATGTTCGGGATCCTGGTACAGCGCCTGTTTCAGCTGCAGATCATATCAGGCGAGTCGTATCAGAATGATTTTTCTCTTTCCATCATGAAGGAGCGGACCCTGAACAGCTCCAGGGGCAATATCTACGACCGGAACGGGAAGCCGATCGCGTACAACGAGCTTTCTTACTGTGTTACCTTTGAGGACAGCGGTACGTATTCGAATACGCACATAAAGAATCTTACGGTGAACAGTATTCTGTACCGTGTGATCAAAATGATCGAAGAACAGGGAGATTCTATTGTAAACGATTTTAAGGTGAGCCTGACGGAGGACGGCACATATGAGTACAACGCCTCCGGGTTTACGCTGAACCGCTTCAAGGCAGACCTGTTCGGCGAAGCGTACATTGAAAATCTGAAGGAAGAGCAGCTTAATATCACAGCGCCGGATCTGGTCGAACTACTCTGCAGCGAGGACTATTACGGCATACTGGATGAGGATATCACGGAAGAAGAGCGGGAGGAATATGGCCTGCCTGCCTCTTATACCGATACAGAGCTCCTGCAGCTTGTATCCCTGCGGGCATCGATTGCGGCATACAGCTACCAGCGGTATCAGGCCGTGACGATCGCGAGGGATGTGAGCGAGCAGACCATGTCGCGGATCCTGGAGAATATCGCGGATTTTCCGGGCATCGATATCTCGGAGGAATACCGCAGAGTCTATACGGACGCGGAATATCTGGCGCCCCTGATCGGGTATACGGGACAGATCTCTGCGGAGGAGCTGGAAGAACTGAAACAGGAAGATGATACGTACACCGCGAATGATATCGTCGGAAAGGCCGGCCTGGAAAGTGTTCTGGAGACGACGCTGCAGGGCGATAAGGGCTCTGAGGTCATTTTTGTGGACAGCCTTGGCCGCCTGCTGGATGTGGATTCCAGGGTGGAGCCGCAGGCCGGAAATGACGTTTATCTGACGATTGATATGGATCTGCAGAGGGCGGCCTACAATATCCTGGAGCAGTATATTGCGGGTATCGTTTATGCCATGACCGTTCCTGAGGCGGAGATCAACACGGAGTGGCTGGAATCTGCCGATGAGGTCCGTATCCCGATTTACGATATCTATTATGCACTCTTTGAGAATAATGTACTGGATGTCAGCCATCTGAAAGCAAAGGATGCCTCTGCAAATGAACAGAAAGTGTACGCGGCGTTTCAGACAAAAGCCGCTGAAATTTTCAGTATCATCAAGAATGAATTGCTTTCAGATACGCCGACTGCTTACAAAGATCTGAAATCCGAGTATGAGCTGGGGGAGCAGTATCAGGTCTATATATCCTATATTGTGAATGATATGCTGATGAACGACACAGGGATCCTGAATGAATCAGCGATCGATAAGACAGATTCCGTATATCTTGCATGGACAGAAGAGGAAAGTATCAGCCTGAAGGAATACCTGACCTATGCGATCTCAAAGAACTGGATCGACATCACAAAGATCGGCGTCGATTCGGAATATATGGATACTCAGGAAATGTATACTGCGTTAGCGGATTACATAGCCGGTTATCTGTATGAGGATGACAATTTCTGCAAACAGGTTTACCGTTATATGCTGCAGGAAGAAAGGATCTCCGGCGCAGACATCTGTATCCTGTTATTTGATCAGGGCGTACTGGAGATGGATACCACAGAATATGAAAACCTGCAGAACGGTACGCTGAGCGGTTATGATTTTATAAGGGAAAAGATCGCCAGCCTTGAGATCACCCCGGCACAGCTTGCGGTGACTCCGTGTTCCGGCTCTCTTGTGCTGACGGATCCGAATTCCGGTGAGGTACTTGCCTGTGTAACGTATCCGGGCTATGATAACAACCGTCTGGCAAATGAGATGGATACAGAATATTTTAATAAACTGAATATGGATAAGTCGTCGCCGTTCTACAGCCGCGCGACCCAGGAGGCGATCGCTCCCGGCTCCACATTCAAGCTTGTAACGGCCGTTGCTGGCGTTATGGAAGGTGTAGTGAACATCGGGGAAGGCATCGGCTGTACCGGCAAGTTTGACCAGGTTGCCGGTGAGGCGATCAACTGCTGGAACAAATATGGACACGGCGTTCTGACCCTGGAAACGGCGATCCAGGAGTCATGTAACTATTTTTTCAATACGATCGGATACCGTCTTGCTTCCGTAAACGGTGACTATGACGATGACACGGGGCTTGCCGCGCTTTCAAAGTATGCGTCAATGTTCGGACTGGATGCGAAATCCGGCGTAGAGGTGCCGGAAACAGCGCCCTATATTTCCCAGATGGATGCCGTGCGTACTGCAATGGGCCAGGCGGATAACCTCTTTACGACGGTCCAGCTTGCCAGATATGTCAGCACGGTAGCCAACAGCGGTACCTGTTACAATCTGACGCTGGTGGATTCTGTCAAGGACTCAGCCGGAAGCGTACTGGAAGAAAATGAGGCGGAGGTACGAAATACTGTTGACCTTCCCCAGGAGCTCTGGAATACGATCCACTCCGGTATGCGCGGCGTTGTTCTGAACCACGCCGCATTCAGTGATTTTTCCGGAGCCGATGTATACGGCAAGACAGGTACGGCTCAGGTCAGCACGGATATTCCCAGCCATGGCGTTTTTATCGGTTACGCGACAAAAGACTCCGGCGCGGAACCGGAAATCGCGATCGCAGTACGTATTGCGAATGGTTATACTTCAGCGAATGCGGCTCTTGTGGCCCGGGATATGATATCCTATTATTATGGCCTGGAGCCGGAGGAAGAACTGATCACAGGACATTCTTCGGCAGCGTATGAGAATTATGAGCTGAACGATTAATGATCAATATTGGAGTGAAGAGTTATGGGGCAAAATGCAGTCATTATTAAGAGCAATCCTTACGGGCTGGTCCTGATGCTGGATGATAAAATGCCGTTTGAAGAGCTGCGGGAGGCTGTAGCCGAAAAATTCAGGAAATCCGCGAAGTTTTTCAAAAAAGCCAGCCTTGCCCTTACCTTTCGCGGAAGGGTGCTTACAAATGAACAGGAAGCCCTGCTCGTCGATGAGATCGTGCAGAATTCCGGCATACACGTTATTTGTATCGTCGATGAAGCGAAGGAGACAGAAGAGTATTATAAGAAGGCAGTGACACACGCATTGGAAAAGCAGAAGCAGGACGACGGCCAGTTCTACCGCGGAACTCTGCGCTCCGGGCAGGTATTGGAGACGGAAGCCAGCATTGTCATTATCGGTGATGTGAATCCGGGTGCGCAGGTCATTTCCAAAGGGAATATTGTCATTCTCGGATGCTGTATGGGCAATATCTATGCAGGAGCCTCCGGGAATGCGGGATGCTTTGCCGCTGCGCTGACAATGAAGCCGATGCAGGTACGCATTGCGGACAAGACAGCCCGCAGCGCCATTGTCAAGAAGACTGATACCGGGGAATACCCGGTAGACCCGAAGATAATCTATATCAAAGATGAAC
This sequence comes from uncultured Lachnospiraceae bacterium, assembly GCA_964385485.1. Taxonomy (GTDB): domain Bacteria; phylum Bacillota; class Clostridia; order Lachnospirales; family Lachnospiraceae; genus Choladousia. The sequence continues at coordinate 6,772 of CAYLPF010000050.1, forward strand.
ACCTTCAGATAAAGCCGATCACGAATGAGACACTGAATGATTATTTACAACACTCTGTATGAAAGCACGTTTACACGCAGCAAAAACCGGTGCGGGAAACGTCAGGATTTATTACGTTTCCGATGCGTACAAATGATATTCACGAGTTTATGAAAAACAGGAGGAATATTATGAGTGAGATCATTGTCATTACATCAGGAAAAGGCGGCGTCGGAAAGACAACATCCACAGCGAACATCGGCGCCGGGCTGGCACGCATGAACCAAAAGGTAGTCCTTGTGGATACCGATATCGGCCTTCGGAATCTGGACGTTGTCATGGGGCTGGAAAACAGGATCATCTATAACCTGGTGGATGTCGTGGAAGGAAATTGCCGCATCAAGCAGGCGTTGATAAAAGACAGGCATTACCCGAACCTGTATCTTCTTCCGTCTGCGCAGACAAGAGATAAGAGCGCAGTTACGCCGGAGCAGATGATAAAGCTGGCGGAGGGACTGAAGGAGATTTTTGATTATGTGATCCTTGACTGTCCGGCGGGTATCGAGCAGGGGTTCCACAATGCTATTGCTGCGGCTGGAAGGGCCATTGTCATTACAACGCCGGAGGTTTCATCCATCCGGGATGCGGATCGCATCATCGGGCTTTTGGAAGGAGCAGGCATCAAAAAGATCGATCTTGTCGTCAACCGGATACGGATGGACATGGTAAGACGCGGTGAGATGATGTCGGTGGGGGATGTGATCGATATCCTGGGCGTCAACCTTTTAGGGGCGATTCCCGATGAGGAAAGTGTCGTGGTCGCGGCGAATCATGGTGAGCCCGTCGTAGGAAGCGATACGGTTTCCGGGCAGGCATACCTTAATATAGCAAGGCGGATCCTTGGCGAGACAGTACCGCTTACCGATCTGGAGCCGGGATCCTCGCTGCTGCACCGTGTGGCCGCCCTCTTTAAGAAAAAATAGGAGGGCAGCATGGCGGTTTTTCAAAGGAATGATTTGCGTGCTTCCGGGAAAATTGCGAGGGAGAGGACGAAGCTTACAATTGCGTCGGACAGGCTGTCCTGCAATCCGGAAGAGATGAAACAACTGCAGAAGGAAGTCATTTCAGTCCTTTCAAAATACATAGACATGGATAAAAGCTTTTTAAAGATACGTATGGACATAGTTTACGAGACGGAACGGGGAGTACAGGATGTTAAGACAATACAAATTAAGTGATTACAGATTTCGTCTGATTTTATGGGTCGTTATCCTTGCCGTACTGGGAATCCTTATAATCGGCAGTGCGAATGATGACTATCAGATAAAGCAGACACAGGGACTTATTATCGGAATCATCCTGATGATAGTGGTTTCCCTGTTCGATTATACATGGATCCTTAATTTTTACTGGCT
>CAYLPF010000051.1:0-8058 GCA_964385485.1 uncultured Lachnospiraceae bacterium
TCCTGCTTTCAATATATGGGACATCCCTCCTCATTATTCCTGTAATTTATTTTTCTGCTTAAAGATTTCCGTTTGATTTTTCACTGCAGTAATACTATAATGGCTTTAATCTCTTAACCCCAAAATCATATTATATCCGCGAACGGAATTGATCGTCATTTTCAGTCGTCCGCCACGGTATATACAGTTACACGAAACATATGCCTGCGGCAGATATTAAATGTAACCAGTATAATGAAAGCACGAGGATTTTACTATGAAGAAAAAAGTCGTGGTTGCCCTGGGACATAAAGCCCTGGGAACAACCTTTCCTGAACAGCAGACTGCCCTGAAAAAGTCTGTCCCCATTCTCGCCGATCTTGTAGAGGAAGGCGCACAGCTTATCATCACCCACAGCAACGCGCCCCAGGTCGGCATGATCCACACCGCCATGAACGAATTCGCGAAATTCCACGATACGTACGGCGCTCCCATGTCCGTCTGCTCCGCCATGAGCCAGGGATATATCGGCTACGATATCCAGAACGCCCTTCGTTCAGAGCTGCTCAAACGCGGGATCTACAAAACCGTTGCCACGGTTCTTACCCAGGTAACAGTAGATCCGTATGACGAAGCCTTCTATCATCCGGTCAAGGTTATCGGGCGTTACCTCACCGCTGAGGAAGCTGCTGCCGAGGAGAAAAAGGGAAATTACGTCATCGAGGAGCCGGGCAAGGGCTTCCGCCGTATCGTTGCATCCCCAAAGCCCCTGGATATCGTAGAGATCGATGCCATCAATGCACTGGTAGACGCCGGCCACATCGTCATTGCCGGAGGCGGCGGTGGAATACCTGTCCTGAAGCAGGGAAGCAAGCTGAAAGGCGCCAGCGCTGTCATTGAAAAGGATCTTGTCAGCGGACGTCTTGCCGATCTGACGGATGCCGACATACTGATGCTGCTCACAAACGATGAATTCGTTATCGTGGGATACGGCACCGAAAACCCTGTGCCGCTAAGAGAGCTCACTCCTGCTGAGGCGCTGAAGCATATCGAAAACAATGAATTCGGCAAAAACAAAATGCTCCCGAAAATCGAGGCATCCATCCATTTCGTTACACAGAAAGCCGGACGCAGAGCGATCATCACTTCTGCGGACAAAGCCCGGGACGCCTACCTCGGAAAAACGGGAACTGTTATATCATAGTGTCATAGGAGACGAAGTTTCCTATGGCGAAAAGGGACCTCCACCGGAGCTTCCTTTCGCATGCATGGCAACAGAAAAACCAGGTTCCGCAGTGTGGCTGCACACATTGGAACCTGGTTTTCTGTCTTGCATTTATTCCTTTACATCATGGAAGGCCTCTGCCGGCATAGTCCTGATCTCTATCTTTCTCTCTCTGACAAGATTTATAAAAATCTCTGCAAGCTTCGGGTCAAACTGTTTGAATTTCTGCTGTTCCAGGACCTCAAGCGCTTTTTCCACAGGTATCGCCTTCTTGTAGCTTCTTCTTGATATCATCGCGTCAAAAGAATCCGCCACACACAGGATCCGTCCCATGATCGGGATGTCTTCTCCCGCAAGTCCCCTCGGATATCCGAAACCGTCGTATCTTTCGTGATGGGACAGCACCGCCGGGATCACATAGTCCAGTGAAGGCAGGTGCCGGATGATCCCGATGGAATTCTCCACGTGTCCCTTCATGATCTCATATTCTTCTGCCGTCAGTTTGCCCGGCTTGTTCAGGATATCCTCCCGGATCCCGATTTTCCCGATATCATGAAGCAGCCCCGCTTCCTTTACAATATCGATGCATTCCTGATTCATCCCGAAGGCCCGGGCAAGCTCAGACGCATAGTACGCAACATTCTGCGAGTGGCTGAACGTATAATGATCCTTCGTATCGATCGCCGCCGTCAGCGCATATATCGTAGACGCGTATGTATCGTAATAGCTTACTCTTCCCGCGCCGTGTTCCGCCCCTTCCGCGGCCTCCACATCCACCGAATACAGAACGACCGTGTTCTTTCCGGAGCGCTTCGCGCTGTAGACGGCCAGATCCGCATTCGCGATCAGTTCCTCAGCCGATGACGCCATATACGGAAAAGCACAGATACCGCAGCTTAAGGTCAGTGTTTTCAGCTTGTACAGGCTGTTCTGGGCATTCATCCCGCGCACCTGTTCCAGCACTGATTCGGCAAAAACTTTTGCGGAATAGATATCGTACGACGGAAGCAGCACCGCAAATTCCTTGCCGGTCATTCGGAACGCGATCCCGCTGTCCGCTGCCGTTGCGCGGATGATCGAGGCAATCCTCTGGAGTGCGATATCTCCCTCCCGCGCACCGTACAACTGGTTGTACAGCTTAAAATCGTCCACGTTGATCATGACCAGGACGAGAGAACGCTCTTTGCAGTTCTCAAACTGTTCTGTTATCACCTCATAAAAATGCTTCCGGTTAAACAGGCCGGTGAGCTCATCCTTTCGTGCCTCGTCATACACCTGCTCATACATCTTTGAGTTCTTTACTGCCATAGAGCATACGGAGCTTGCCGAGATCAGAAGACTGAAGTCATCATAGTTATATGCGCGGTCCTTCTCCTTCCGGGGCAGCATGATAATTCCAACCAGATCGCTGCTGTCCTTCATGGATACAAGACAGTCCACACCCCACTCCTTAAGCTGCTTTTTCTCCCGCTCCCACATGGAATGGTAGTTGTTCGTCCTCTTAAAATCCTCCATGAGAAGGCAGCCATCATGAGTCTGCATATACCGGACAAGAGGATGATCCTCTTTCATCACAAAGCCCTTTTTTTCCAGAGGGCTTGCGGTCTGCTCCATGACATAGCTGCCGTTTCCGTCATTGATAAATACATATACCCGGCTGACCTCGATCATTTTCCGGATTACTTCCACAAGGCTGGAAAGGATTTCATCCTTCTTCAACGTCCTGGAAACAGTGTAGCTGAACTGCTTGATCGTCTCTGCCTGAACCTGCTCTTCCTTCACAAAAAGGTTGTCCAGAAAGTTCTGCATGACCAGGACCAGCAAATAGATCGTACCCACCATCATCAGTGCGATCAAAAGGACAGCCATAGTCTCACTTAAGCCGATTTTTTCCTGCAGCTCGCTTTTCAAAGGCTCCAGCAGGCTCTGGAATATCAGCACGCTGATCAGGATAGCAACAACGTAGCAATTCGTAGGCGCTGCCAGCAATGTCAGCTTAAACAACCGCTTTTTGTACAGCGCATACAGAAGCATATACGCAAAGATCATGCTGGAGATGATATCCACAGGGATTCCCGAAAATATTTTCATCGTCGCCGCAATATTTCCGATGGCAACTATCAATATGCCGATCAGGACAGGCCGAAGCTGCCGGAACATCAGGATATCGCCCTTGCAGTAACGGAAAAACAGGCGGACAATCTCAGCCAGGATAAAAATGCAGGCTGCCACTATAATATAGATCGGCCATTCATAGCTGTAAATAAACTTTATCGTCCCGTCTGTTCCGGATACGATCTCCGGAGTCGGGATAAAGATCTGCGTCTTCAGATTTACAATATAGCAGGCAGCAAAAAATACCAGCCAGAACCGTCTGCCCTTCCCGCGCTTCTCATCCAGAAAGTCAAGGTAAAACCGGTAGAATCCATACGGAACCATCATGATCCCGCAGATTGACACATAGTGCCAGAAATTGACGGACGGCCAGAACTGTATACGCATCATGAAAGAACCGCCGCTCCACAGGATCAGGAACAGCAGCAGCAAAAGAAATGAATTGATCACCTTCGTCTTTCGGGCAGAGGCAAACGCCAGGAACAAAAAAAGATAACCAATCAGCGCGATTACCGATATCCAACTATAGCTTGCCATCACTGTCCCCCTTCCGAAGCGGATCCCGCACTTCCTGCAATGCAGCAAAGTCCGCTGCTTCATGAAGCGGTGGATTTATCTTTCGTATCCTGTGCCCATACGTCAGTTCAAATTCCCGGAATGTACCGCATCTGACGATCGTGATATTCAGAGGGTCTATGTCCAGGATCTTTTTCAGATCCGTATAATCATGATCCACATATTTGAAGTATACGCTCAGATGCTCTTTCAATATCTCCCTGATCACAGCAGTTCTCAGCAGGGTTCCGGAATCCATTTCCACATACATATGAAGCTGCGGCCGGTTCTCCTTCGTGTACTCCTTGATCGCAAACCAGTCTTCTATCTGAAGTCCTGACAGCTCGATCGAATGCCGGATCGAATTCTCCGTGATCCGGGTAAAGCCTGCGATATCTATCACCCAGGGCACTCTGTCTATGTACGAAAATCTTGGTATCAGCGTCTCATCCTCCTTGCAACCTATCCCAAGGCAGCGGTAAACATCCCCCACCCGATACCGGACAAAGGAGCCTCCCTTCAGGACAGTAACTACGATCTCATATTTTTCGCCCGGGATCACCTCATCCATCAGATATGTCCTCGGCACATAGGACGGATCCTCCAGGTTTTTATACATCTCATCTTCAGGAATAAATTCATAGAAGCAGGCATCCGGAAAAAAGTACATGCCGTTTCTCGACCATGTCTCCGTACCGACACACGTCGGCTCGGTTCCCGCAAATATCTCCATCGGGCGAACGCCCCACATCTGCTCCAGATCATCCTTATAACACCAGTTGTCCGTGCCTGCGCACATAAACCCTTTCAGTGTAAAAAGATCCTTCGGCAGAAGCTCCCGGTTTTCCCTGCGGCATTTTCGTTTTGCAGCCATATACCGCATCATCATTTTAGGAGAAATCTTATTGAGTTTTTCCAAAAGAGAATTTTTCTGACTGTTATCCTTTATGGAAGCGACACTCTTACTCACAAAATAAGTTACACTTCCGAGGCCGAAGAAATACTCGATCCCTTTCTTAAGCCCCATCTTGAATCCTTTTGTATTCCGCTCCCGAAAGCTCATGTTCTCAGCTTCCTTCACCGGCGGAAGATATTCAATGTCTATCTCGTCATTGATCAGCAGAGGAAGGAGACCCGTTGCATATGGCAGCGGCGCCAGCGCATACAGCATATGATCCGTGACAGATATGTCAAAATCACCGCGTTTCGTTCCGGTAGCCAGAATAAAACACGCCATGACATTGCGCTTATACGTATCCAGCATGCTTCTTGTATACGGCGCAACCTTCAACGGATGCATACCGCCCTCCCAGGTTGTCTGTATCCACAGCACCGCCTCATCGGGAAGACAGTCTGTCTCCTTGCGCAGCAGAATGTCCGCATAATCCTCATAGGTTGTCAACGGAACCATAGCGCGGAATTCCTCTATCGAGCGGGGTCTCCTGCCTTTTAGGATCCGTTTCCCCAGCCCACATTCACACCACAGCTCCATCTCCTCCAGCAGGAGACGGTTTTGCATCGTCATATACTCATCCATGGTCATATTCAGAAAGCCACAGTACTCATCCCATATCTCGGGCTTTGAGTACCGGCGAAGCTTTTCCTGAAATCGCATTTTTTCCTCCCTTATTCCCTCCTGTGCCTGGGAATGCTGTCTTTTCTCCTTCGTTTCCCTGTGCGAAACGCACGCTTAACACTGCTTCTGTCCGGCAACAGAAACGGCGTGTTTTCCTGATATCGTCTGTAATCGCAGAAAGTCCGCGGAAATGTCCAGACATCCTGAAATATGACATAAAATAAATTCAGAATACTGTAAAAAAATCCGACATACAGCAACCCGGATGGCAAAAGGGCGATCCCCAGAAAAAGATACAGAAGAAAGAACCATATCACTCCCGGATGTCTGCACAGCGCATACATCCCTTCATCATATACCGGCGGTCTTTCGTCCGGCTGCAGATACGTCTTCTCAAAAGGCAGTTCAAAAAACAATGTATCAACCAGCAAAAGTAAGGCAGCTGCTGCCAGCACGAGGCAGCTCCAGAACCGCAGCCCCATCCTGACCTCCCCCAGCGCAGCTGCAGCCTGCACAGCCGTCAGTACAGCCAGCAAAACACTTCCTGCCAGAAAAGCCTTTTTCAGCAGGGGATTTTTCCATACGGCACTGTTTATATCATACAGAATATACAGCCCGAATACAATGAGCCCGCCAATGATCCCTGTCACAGTATCTCCATCCTCACTCTGCCTTTTTCCAGCCCCCGGCGACTCTCTGCTCCAGCGCCTCAAAGGAGCTCAGGCCGGACAGCGCATCGTACGCTTCCACGCAGGAAGCCCCGGCCGCCGCTGCCATGCAGACACTTCTCTTAAGCGAATATCCGCGCAGGACAGAAGCCAGGAACGCGGCAATGCTCGTATCTCCTGCGCCCGTCCCGGACTTGACGGCCTTTGGGATAAAGCCCGGCTCAAATCCCTCCAGATCTGACCATTCCTCTATCGAAAGTCCCAGCGCATTACAGATCGGCTGCATTTTGTCTTTTCCGGCCGTCCGGTAATAAATACCGGGAGCGCCGCACTTGATCAGCAGGCCCTTCGCCCCCCATTCAAGGAGCTGCTCTGCCAGCGGCCGCACGTCCTGCTCCACCGTGATCACGCTCTCAATACTGCAGCCGTCCGCTCTTTTCTGCCATTCATCGTAGAGCTCCGGATCCATCATATAGCCCAGCTCTTCCAGGCTTGGCACGAAGAAATCCACATATGGGATCACTTCACGCAAAATATGGCGCCAATCTATGCTGCCGGCCTCAGATTCCGCATCGATCGCGCTGAAATCAAGAGATGTGACCACGCCCTTTTCTTTTGCCCGACGGTACAGTGATACAAGCTCCGCCCCGCCGTCCAGATACATATTCCGCATAAGAGACGGATACCCAAAATGCATCAAAGAGACGTCATGAAGCGCGTTGTCGCTGACATCCGCGCTGCAAAACGTATCATTCACTCCCGGCGAATGCAGGAACATGCGGTCAATGCCGGGAGGCGCCAGCACGATCGTATAAGAGCTTCCCGCGTCATCTGATACGACAATATCCTGATCCGCGTCGTATTTCTTCATGACATTGCGGATCATGCCGCCGATCTCATCCGTACCGATCTTGCCGATCAGCTTCACATCCGCACCGAATATCTTCATCGCAAGCCCTGTATTTGCCACAGCGCCGCCTGTATTCACAACGGCCTGTTCCATATTGATCGTTTTGCCGGGAATCATGACATCAGTAAGCTTTCTGACCTTCCCAGCCGGGAAAACCGGTGTAATATCAATACAGATATGCCCGGCAACAATTGCTTTTTTATTCATTTTATCCTCCGGGGGCAGACTCCCCCTTTTTATTTAAGCTTTCCTTTATCATAATACAATTTTCGATTATGGTAAAGTAAAATATGGCTTTTTTAACAAAAATGACATCCAAAGAAAATCTTCAGATGCCATAATTTACAAATTATCTTGAATTTCCATGTAATATTCTCTGATTTTTCGTGATATTACCTAATTTTTCCCCGTGCTTCCAAAACCGCCGCGGTCAGGCGCCTCCAGATGTTCGCACTCTTCAAACAGGATCTGCGGCTGATGCTCCATGATACGGAACTGGCAGATCCTGTCGTTTTTGCGGATCTCGGTGTCCCGCACAGCCAGCACAGGCATACGCCACCAGTCGTTCGGCCCCGCATACGTCTCGTCGATCACACCCATATGGTTTGTCTGGATGATCCCGTAATTCTTAAAGCTGGAGCTGCGCGGAACGATATGTGCTTCATACCCTTTGGGGAGCTGCATCGCCACACCCAGATGGATCAGTCGGAATTCTCCGGCCTTCAGCGTCACATCCTCCGCGGCACGCAGGTCGATCCAGTCGGATTTGCCGTCGATATACTCCAGACGCTTCACTTCATCATTCAAATACTGTATCCGAATCTTCTTCATACGTCCTCCATCCTCACTCTGCCCCATCGCTGCATTTTCATTTTGTCTCTGTGGCCATCGCCATGCCCCGCAATCATTCTTGCTTCTGCGGCCGCTTCCATGTCTCTGCCATCATTTCCTCCCTACTCACAGTGCAGGACGACTTTGCCGGAAGCCAGGGACTCCTTCACATCGATCACGCGCTGGTTCGCGCTTCCAC
>CAYLPF010000052.1:0-2932 GCA_964385485.1 uncultured Lachnospiraceae bacterium
CCCTCCGAAGGGGATGTCTCTTACTGGCTTATGATCACGAGACTGTTTTCCACGCTGCTCACATCGGCGAACATGGAACGGTAAACCGCACAGTTTTCCTCATCATTTGGATTTGCCCGGAAATCCGTGGGCTGCCGCAGATAATAATTGTAACCGTCGGAATACCCCAGGACCGTCACTCCGTCCCAGGACGTTTCCTGTCCCGTCATGCGGTAGATGGAGCATAGGAAGCCGTCCTCCAGGCCGGATGCGTTTTTCACAGCCGAACAGTAAAACTCAATCCTGTCCTCATAATAGTTATACGTGATCCCGGCTCCCCAGGAATCCGGTATGAGAAAGCTGATATAACGGGTAGAAAACACCATATTATCCATATTGCAGACCAGATTCGTGCTGATTCCCCCTACGGAATTGTCAGAAAAATAAGAATTCGTGTTCACCTTTCCTGTTCCCTGCAGATACTCGCAGTTCACGTATCCGGTGCAGAACAGATCCTGGGAATATACGAGCCAGTATTTCGGATCGCCGTCATTCAGTACGAGAACGCTGTCCCCGGTATATAATTCCCCCAGCTCATTTGAGGAGTCAAACGCTTTCTCTGAGCGCAGCGCCAGATACCCCTGGTCTACCTTTACCGTCCAGAAATTGTCCTGCACCATTCCGTCATACAGCAGGTAATCGCTGTTGACATATCCCGTTTTTTTCAGTGAATAGGAATAAACGAAATAATATCCGTTCGTCTCCGACGGCGTTTCCAGATGAACCACCTTATCCCCTGTGTAAAGCTTGCCGATCTCATTCGACGCATCATACGCCTGGGCGCTGCGCAGCGCCAGATAGCCCGTGTTTACACTGACCGTATAGCTGCCGACACCCTTGGCGGAAGCCTCCGCATTCACGGGCCGCAGACCCGCCGCCAGCGTCAGGGCGAACAACCCCAGCATCACATGTTTCCATAATCCAAATAACGTGCAGCGTGTTTTCTTCATAAATAATCCTCTCCTTTTCCTTCTGTATTCTTTTTGAATACCGCCAGACATTTCCTGCGGTATCCTTTGAAACGCCGTAAAATATTTCTTTGTGACGTTTTCTATAGAGTATCATGCCGCTCCCGCGCTTCTTGAAAACCGTTTCCGCCAAACATCTCCTGGAATACGCCGCGCATCCGTTCATCCAGATCCAGCATATCCGGGACACAGATGCAGTAAAGGATCAGCCAGTCAAAGGGCGCCCGGGGATCCAGGGCAGAAAAGCCGCAGAGCGCCAGCATATCGTTCAGCCGCCGGTACAGATCCTCAAACACCTCGTTTACCGTCGGTTCATAGTCCTCATCCGCGTCATCCCAGCCTGAGTCCGTGGCCAGGAACAGCAGGATCAGGATCTTCCGGGTAACGTCCATCTTTCTGGCCTTCATCCTGGAAATCGTCGTTTCATCCGGCCAACTGTCCGCAATGCTTTCCTGGATCCTTGTCAGCACAAGCTGTTCCTGCCCGGCGGCCTTCCCCTTCTTCGTCCTGCGGGCACGTTCCCTGGCGTACAGCACATTTTCCCCATAAAAGTAATCCCGCAGAATATCCCGGATCGTCAGATGTTCCTCACCAAACATATCCCGCTCCACCTCATCCGTCACCGGATTCTCCAGCGTATCCATCATTTCCATGAACATCTGGTACGCATTGTTATGGCAGCGTCCCAGCCGGCCTGCCGCGTGCTGCAGATAATCCTTTAATTCCTCCACGGTATTAAGCCCGGAAAGCTCGGAGCGTATTATCGGCGTAAAGCTGTCCTGGGAAAGCTCCGTAGAATCCCCGGCCGCCGCAAGAAACCCGGATACCTCTTTCTCCAGGGATACCGCCTCGGGATACGTCATCCCATTCTTTAACGCAAAAATATAGACGATCTCATCGGGATTTCTCCAGTGCAGCCGTTCCTCAGAAACCAGTGCCACGAATTCGTCCGCCTCCTCCACCGTAAGCCCGAGAATAAACGCAACCTCAATGGCGTCCTGCTTCCTGATGGATCGGCCGCTGTCCGGCTTCAGCCATCCCCTCACCCGGCGCTCCACGGAATCCTTTTTCATATCAGGATGGTGCCGCAGAAGTCCCGTCACCAAAAGCCGGTTCAGGTCCCCGCCTTTCGAAAACTTTTCTATTTTACTGCGCAGGCTCCGCGCCTTCGCCTCTTTTTCCAGAAAAGCCACCGCATCCTGGACGGTCAGGCGCTCCTCCGTAGCCTTTTCGAAGCTTTCCCGCGTAATCTGAGTCATCTCTGTGTGCATAATCCCATCCTCTTTCCCTGTAATCGTAAGGTATTCTTCCTTATCCGAATGATCTGATTTCATTAAGGACAGTTTACTCTATTCATGGGATTCAGTCCAGCACTTTTCCGTGAAAATCCTCCGGCCGGAAATGAAATAGAATCCTGCTCCGCCGCAGGCATGTAAGTTAAGAAAAGGTGATCGGCAGGAGTATTATTCCGCCAGCGCCCCTTTAACCATCAGGCTTTCCGCCACCTCCGGGACGCTGTCATACATTTCTTTGTACAGCTCAAAGCTCTCCCCCTCCGGGTCGGCGCAGTACTCCTGCGGCCGGCAGAGATAATAATAGTAATCCCCGTCATATCCAAGAAATGTATCCTCTGTCTCCTTGGGTTCCCGCCCCAGACGGTATACGCTGCAGAAATAGCCCGCCTCTCCGTCCTCCGCGTTCATCGCGGCGGGGCAGTAGAAGTCGATCCATTCTTCATAATAGTAAAACTGTATTCCGCTGTACCAGGATTCCGGCATCGTAAAGCTGATGCAATTTGTGGCGAAGTACCTCGCATCGGAGTCGCTGATCAGATTTTCGCTGATTCCCCCCGCGGAGGAATCGCTGTAGAAGGTTCCGTCCTCACTGAGATCGGTTCCCGCATTCCATATCTTCGTTTCTGTCTC
>CAYLPF010000052.1:3032-8056 GCA_964385485.1 uncultured Lachnospiraceae bacterium
TCTCCCCGCAGCGCCGTTTCTCCGGCCGCGATCAGCTCCTCCATGGAGTAGGCGGGATACTGCACAAGGGCCTCATATCCGTCCTGCACGATCACTGTCGCATTGCTGCTTAATACGCATTTCAGGGCCGGAATCTCATAGATGACCTCCCAGTCTTCCGTGTCGATGCAGAGTCCCGTCATCTGGCCGTTTGCGTCCATCAGATACAGCAGGCCCTGTTCCTGATCCGCCGCTATCTGTATTTCCGAATATCCATCGCCGTTTTCTGAAACATGGTAAAATACGCGTTCCCCGGTCTTTGTATCGATGACCGTAAAGCATGGCGCCGTACCGGCGCTGTCCAGGCCGCACTGCTCCACCAGCAGATACGCGTCATCCAGAAGGAACCACATATTTTTGACCGAGCGGTGATTCAGGTTCAGGGAAAACGCATGGACCAGCTCCCCCGACGGCTGGTCGTAAATCCGCAGAACGTTGTCCCAATCCGCCACTGCGATCCACTTCTCCCTGCCCGATACCGCCACATACGGATCGCCCTTCACGGAAGACGCGTCTTCTATCCTCGTCCATGTATCCTCCTTAATAGAATAAACCATAAAATATGTCACCAGATAGTCCCCTGACCCGTCCTTTTCACTTCCTTTGAGCGCCATCAGCCCGTTTTTCCCGAGAACATATCCATACTGGCTGCCGGCTGAAGAATCATACAACTCAGAATTCCACCGGTATACGATCTCCTCCGGGCATGCAGAACCCTCCTGCGGATCTTCCCCGTCCAGCCACCAGGTCACATTCGTTTCATTCCAGGCTGCCGATAACAGTCCCTCCTCCGTCAGGACGGACTGGAAGCTTTTGTATTTCAGGCTTTCATAGTCGATCCCCTCGGGAGCGGACATGCTGTGGGAGGCCAGGTCATAGATATACTCCCCGAAGAACAGCTTACTTCCGTCCTTCGAGAATCCGGAAAAAGAATTATCATGAAAATCTGCTTCAAAGGAGAACTGATCGGCGATGGTTCCATCCGCTGTATAGACCGTCCCCAAAGTCCGGTACCAGGAATTGTAGTTACCTTCTCCGTCTTTTTCTGAAAGATCTTCCGAACCCAGATAGAGGAAACGTTCGCCATCCGGAAACGCGTACACCCTGCCGTTTAAAAAACCGCTGCCAAGATCCGGGAGTTCCAGCGTCTGTCCGGCGGCATCGCCTTCCAATTCACACAGATAAACCGTATGGCTCCCGGAATCGGAGGTGACGCAGAAGGGCGCGTTCCATTTCCCTGAGCCCGTTCCCGAGGAAACGGAAAAATTTGTAAGCGTATAAGCCGCATCCGTCAGAAATTTAAAGCTGTAACGGTTGAACGTATCGACACTTCCATCCTCGAAAACGAAAAATACCTGGCTGTTCACATCGCTTTTTGCGCAGTATACCGCCCGCCGCGGAAGCGTCTCTGTCCGGGCAACGCCGCCATACCGGCTGATGCGTACGATCTGTGTTTCTGTAATCAGGTCAAAGGAATTTTCATAGGTCAAAACCGTCGGTGTCTCCGCCGTCGTCCCGATCTGGCTGAAATCATCGTAAAAGGCCCAGTCTTCTTCCCCGTCTGCCAGGAATCCGATATGGGTGTTCCCCCGCAGCTCAGAGACATTTCTTATATTGTACTCACACATGTACAGCAGGACGCCTCCCGGCGCGGACTCCGTTTCTGAAATATAAGTCAGGCTCAGGTTCCGGTAGCTCTTATCCGCCGCCCCCTGTACCCAGGGTGTTTGCAGCACGTCCCCCGTGGCAACGTCCACGTATACCAGATAATACCTGTTCTCATCAGTATTGCGGTAAAGCGCCACATACGTCGCGTCATCCGCGGAAAAAACGCCCGCTGCCGAGGTGCGCAGGCAACGCAGCGGGATAGGCAGCATATCCGTCTCTCCCTGCTTTTTCCCCGTTTCCATGTCATAAAAAACCAGGTACTGGCACCGATTAAAATCTTCCATATTTTCCGGCCGGCAACTGGCGCTGAGAACGAGTATGCTCCCGTCATCGGATACGTCCGCGCTGTTGATATAGTTATACTTATCGTACTGTATTTCACTGTAATCTGTCGTCCACAGCTTTTCCCCTGTCTCCATGGAGAACAGATACGCCCCCGCCTTCTTATCCACATAAAGGACTGCGTTTCTGGATTCCAGGATCCGCACCATCGGCACATCGTCCGGATCAAACAGGCTGACCTCCGTCCTCCACCGCTCCTGCTCCGTCCCCGTATCGTAAACGCAGAGGTTCCCAAAGCCGTCCAGCGTTACGAGGCTGGAACCATCCCCGGAAAGCTGCAGGCTGTAGATCTCGCTTTCCTGTTCCACCGCATGATTCAGACGGTAGACCGGCTCCTGATATACGTACAATGCCTCCGCCAGCGCGTGTATTGCCGCGCTTACCACCGGGCGGTCCGACTGTTCTGAGGGCAGCGCGCCAAGCGCCTTGGCCAGCGCACTGGAGCGTTTTCCCTCTGCCAGGTCGATCTCGCTGGAGTACGCCATCTGGGCCGACTCATTTTTCAGGATCTGCTGCTGGCGCTGTGTCAGCTCCCTTACCATGTTTGAATTATATATGAGGAAGCAGAGCAGGATCACGATGGCCGCCCCGGCGCCTCCCGCCGCCCCGCCTATGATCTTCCAGTTTCTCTGCCGCCGTTTCTCCCGGTCAAACTCCCGGTGAAATTCCGCGCTTTTGGCTGCCAGGTACTCTTCCAGCATCTGGTGCGGGATACGGAAATCCCCTTTCTCATCCCGGACGATCAGGCCCAGCCGTTTCCACAGGATATCAAGCACAACCTTTCCGTACCATTCATCCGCGTTTTCCGCTCCCATCCGCAGGTCAGCGCTGTGGCCGATCCAGCCGGGGAATACGGCGGTCAGCGGGCGTTTCGAAAGCTCCCGGTAACAGTCCTCCGCCAGCCTCAGCAGCGTCTCCCCCGGTACGGCTGCGGCTTTCCTCCGGATCAGGGCCGCGATCTCCGGCAGCACGTAAGAAACAGAGGCCTCTACGCCCCACCGCTCCGGGGCGTCTTCCGGCAGGCTTAGCAGTTCCTTCTCCAGGATCGCGGAAAAATAATGCTCCAGCAGTTCTTCCTTCGTATCGATCAGGAGCTGCTTTTCTCCCGCAAGAGCTGTATTGATGAACATGGACAGCAGCATCGGCACATGAAGCAGCTCAAACAGCTCCATGCTTTCCGGCGGAAGAAGCCCGTGATCCTCCAGCGCACTGCGAACGTCCTCCCCCGCCAGTCGTTCCATGACGATTTTCCGGCAGTCAAGCCCAGTGATCTCGCTCCTGCTGGCCAGAATGACCTGCACACCATCCAGGGCCGCCAGTTCCTCCACCTCTCTTTGCAGCGCCGTCGTATCCCCGGCCGCCTCATTCCAGCCGTCCAAAAGCAGTACGAGCACCGGCCGCTGCCCCCGTTTCGTGCGAAGGGGCCGGGATAAAAGCTGCGCCAGCTCATGCCGCGCAGTCTCCATGGAGTCCGTCTGCGGCTTAAAGCGCAGCCCCTCCAGGATCCGGTCCCGGATATACGTCTGCTTCCCCGTTTGCCAGCCAAACAGGGAAAGATACATAACCGCAGGCTCTGATGCCGTGTACTCTCTTTTCTGCCGGTAAGCCATCCGCATCAGCGCCGTTGTCTTCCCCATGCCTCCGCCGCCCAGCAGCAGAAACGGCCTGCCGCAGTCCTGCCGGTAGGCAAATTCCAGATCCATAAGGGAAACCTTCTCCCCGGACTCATCCGTCCCCAGCAGAGGATATGTTTTTTCCTCCTGGCGGATGTATCCCAGCGCCGTATTATGACGGACAGCCTTTACAATATCCGCGCGGCCGCTCTCCCACAGGGCCCAGTGCGTGACGCCAAGTCCCTTAATCCGGTCCTCCAGCTCATCCAGGTCTGTCCGCATCTGCGCCGCGCTCTGGTATCTGCGCCGCGGGATAACAGAAAGCCCCCGTTTCAGGATTTTCCGCACCATGCCGGTCACCGTATCGGGACAACCCTTCAGGCATTCCGCCCCGGATATATCCGGAATCGATGAACGGGTCATCTGCAGCGCGGACAGGCGCCTGCCCGTCAGGCATGTGTAAAAAACGGCGGTCAGGGCATACAGATCCGAATGAAATCCGATCTCCTCCGTCCTGCCCGCCCGGATCTCCGGCGCTGTATATCCTTCCTTGGCGCTGTAATAGACGGATTCCTGCGCCCGGATCTCCTCCAGCGTATGTACGCTGTTGTAATCGATCAGAGTCACTCTCTCCCGCCTTCCCTCTCCGATCAGCAGAATATTGTCCGGACTGATATCCAGATGCAGGAAGCCGGAATTATGAAAGCTTTCCAGGACCTGCAGTGCGCCCTGGATACGCCGGACATGGACGGAAAGATCCTGCTTCTTTCCCGCCCCTTCGGTCAATTCCCTGTCCATGCTGCGCCCGCCGGAAAATCCGAGGACGGAATACAGTGTGTGATTCAGTTCAAATGTGTTGATGTTGGAATCTACTTCACCGGGATAGTTCTGTAAAATCTTCAGATGCATTTCATTTCCACGGATGAAGCTGAGCCTGTGCAGCCTCATCGCCGCGGCCGCCTCAGGCTCTGCGCAGATACAGTCCTGCTCATCCCGGAAGATCAGGCCCTTCGGCTCATAAGGAAACAGCTCCTTTATCAGTACGCGGTGAAACAGTCCGCTGTTCTGGCCATCCCGGTAATGGCCCAAATACACAATGGCATTCGAACCGCGGCCCACCAGCGAATCAATCTCGCACTCCATTCCCGGAAAGCTCAGTATCTTTTTTTCCTCTAAGATTTTTCTTTTATCCATACGGCTCCACCTGCTCTTCCTGTTTTATAGGCTTTATCGTTTATCATAGCTTTCTTACAGTATAGGCCCGATCATTTTAAAACTTGAAATCCGTTTCCGCCGGGCGCACACAGAAAAACCCCCAGGGCAGCCTGCGCCGCCTTCCGGGGGTCTTTTTTTCTCACAGCC
>CAYLPF010000053.1:0-7941 GCA_964385485.1 uncultured Lachnospiraceae bacterium
CGGCCACACTGATGTCCGTGCTGCTCATCTATATCGGAAAAACAACAGGCCATGAGGACTCTCTTGTAGCGCTTCGTATCGGCGGCTATTATATTCCCATGATCATCGGCGGTTTTATTGCGGCAGTCCTCATGATATGGCAGGGGAAAAAGCTGGTCAGCGTACATTACTGGAAATACGCGCTTCGTTTCAGCATTCCTCTGATTCCTGAGGTTCTCTCCATCCAGATCATGAATCAGGCTGACAAGCTCATGGTCACTCATATGGTTGGCGAGATCAGCGGTTCCATTTTCAATCTGGCGACCACCGTCTCCTACATTATCTGGATCCTGGAGGACTCGGTCTGGAATGCATGGCTTCCCTGGATGTACGAAAAAATATCCCGGGATGAAAGCCGGGATATTGAACATTACTGGAGTATTCTGATGCACGCCTTTGGAGTCATCTCCTGGCTTTTGGTCCTGTTTGCCCCCGAGATCATCCTGATCCTGGGCAGCAAAAAATACGAGGCAGCCATTTATCTGATCGCCCCGATGGTGACCGGTACGCTGTTCCGTTTTTACAGCTACAGCTATACCGCGATTCAGAACTACTACAAAAAGACCGGATTCGTCGCTGTTTCCACCGTCTCTGTCATGATCCTGAACGTGATATTAAATTACGTATTCATCCTTCTTTTCGGCTATCGCGCGGCAGCGTACACCACAGCCTTCAGCTACCTCGTGCTGATGTGCATGCAGGCCATCATGGAAAAACGCCTGACCGGAGAACAGCTGATACCGCTGCGCAAAACGCTGCTGGTTTCGGTGGCATACTTTCTGCTGTGCCTTGCAACCATGCTGCTGTTCAATCAGCACTTTATCTTCCGGTACGCGATCGCGCTGTGTCTTGTGCCCATAGGAGTAAAATATTTCCTGCCGCAGCTTAAGGCGGTGCTGAAAACCGTCAAAGGAGTCCGGAAAAACAAATAACTTTTCCCGGGAGCATTTGTCCGCGGGCGCTTCACTACGTATAGCGATAACGCCCGTTATTCCACTATTATCGTCACCTTATCCAGCGCTTCATGAAGCTTCTTCACCGCCTCATCCAGCGTCCTCCCCTTTGTGATGACGTGGCCGATACGGTGCGGCCCGACGTGGAATTTCTTTACCTTATCTCCCACTTTATAGTCGAACTGGACCTGATAGATATCCTCGTCCGGCTCATTTCTGTTTTCCATGAAACGGATCACGCCGTCTCTGTCGCTGCGCAGCAGCATGCTTGCATTCGGCACTGCCTGCTCCTGCGGGAAATCCACTTCTTCTCCCAGTGCAGCCAGTATCAGCTTTTCATAATAGTCGTACCCATAATAAATAGATACAAGCTCTGCAAGGCACGTGGCGCCGGACCGTCCCCCCAATTCCAGCACGTACGTCTTGTTGTCCTTCAGAATAAAGTCTGCATTGATGGCACAGTTGTCAAGCCCCATAGCCCGGACAGCTCCTGTGAGCTGAACCTTCATATCGTCGATCACAGATTGCCCCAGATCATACGGGGCAAAATGGCCGACAGGCACCCCGGTATCACCGTGGAATACATAGTCGCCGTGGGGCAGAATGAATTTCACTTCTCCGTGATATACAAATGCCTGGGCGCCGAACTCCTCCCCTTCGATAAACTCCTCAATGATAAAGGAATCCCTGTGAGTAGCCGATCTGACAATATCCCTGGCCGATTCAAATTCCTCCTTCGAATCTACCCGGATGATACCGCGGCTTCCCGAGGAATCCGTTGCCTTGAAGATCAGCGGGAAATGCAGTTCTTTTGTCTTCTCATACATATCCTCGTCAAAGGAGACTTCCCGGAATCTTGCCGTCCGCACTCCGTATTCCTCATACTTCTGCTTCATGAGTATTTTGTTCGAGGCGATCCTTGCCGCCTCGCAGCTAAGGCCTGACAGCCCCAACTCATCACAGACCTTTCCGATCGTGATCACCGCCACATCCGTTCCTGCCGTCACAATGCCATCGATCTTCTCTCTTTTCGCGGCTTCGAGCACCTTCTCATAATCCACGGTATTCTCATAGCATACCTGATCGGCGATCTCAAATCCGGGATAATTCCCCGGTATGCTGACTACGATCGTATAGATCCCCATTTCCTTTGCTTTTTTTATAAGAGGAACCTGATAGATACCGGCTCCCATGATCATCAGTTTTTTCATATATTTTTCACCCTTCCTCCTTCAGAGACTCTTCATCCCTATTTGAATTATCGCTCTGATATACGCAGCGCACAACAAACTGCGGATTTTTGCTCATTCCCAGAAAGATCCTTCCCACATACTCGCCGATCATTCCCATGAACATCAGGTTAATGCCTGAGAAGAAACAGATGGCGACCATCATGGAGGGCCAGCCGATATATGTGGCAGGCCGCAGAAGCTTCAATATGACGACCCCCAACGCCCCGAGTATTCCGGCTGCCGAAAAAAAGCATCCCACATACGTGGCTAACTGCAGCGGAACGATAGAGAATCCAAAAATATTTGACCATAGCGCCAGAAGCTTCCTGAAGGTGTAGTTGGACTTCCCAACCTCCCGCTCAAAATGCTGAATCGGCACAGAGCTGATATTCCGCGTCGTCCGAAGAAACAAGCCCTGCAGATGCGTATACGGGCTCTTATACTCCACCGCGTAATCCCGGACAAACCGCCGGATGATCCAGAAGCTGGAGGTCTTCAGATCCTTCGGCTTTTTCAGCAGGATACGGACAGACAGATAATTCACGTAGCTTCCGAAATTGCGGAATTTACTGTGCTTTTTTTCAGGATAATAGCCATACACAATATCGTATCCTTTATCAAACTCTGCCATAAGATACTGAAGCTGGGACGGATGTGTCTGCATATCGTCATCCATTGCGATAAAGGCGTCCCCGTCGGCGTGGTTCAGTCCCGCCATCACAGCATTGTGCTGTCCCGCGTTTTTCGCCAGCTCCACCACCTTCACGCAGGTGTAATCCCGGACAAGCCCCAGCAGCGCCGCCATCGTCTCTCCGCCGTCCGGCGAACAGTCCTCTACCAGCACGAACTCATATTCCTTTTTATTTAACCTCTCCATCTCCTGCATGGTCATTTCCACGACCTTGCGGATCGTTTTTGATGACCTGTAGCACGGAATGATAATTGAATACTTCACAGTCTGTTCCTCCGCCAATGCCCTAAGGCTGTATCTTTTTCTTTCTTCTCTTTATCAGCCATGAGACAGTACATACTATAATAAACAGAGCCACCGAACCCGGCACGATCACCATGGCATACTTCACGCCCGGGATCTCAAAGGAAAGCTCCACGGTATGATCTCCGGCCGTAAGCGGCAGCGCCATATATGCATAATTTGCCCGCTGCAGTTCTGTCTTTTCTCCATCCACGTACGCAGTCCAGCCCTTCTGATATGGGATGCTGAGCACGAGTGTCTTATCCTTCTCCAACGAAATCGTTCCGGAAACTTCATTATCACCAACCGTCACATTTTCCAGCACGTTTTCCGTAAGGTTATCCGTATATTTCTGTACATTTTCCATCGGCTGGCTGTACAGCGACAGTTCCTCAAACCGGATCACGCCTTCCCGCTTCATCGTGATCGTACAGGAATTGATCGCCTCCTCATGGTATCCAAGATTGAAAACAAAATCTTTCTGTCCCGTATGGTACCGGTAATCCTCCGCCTCAAAGCTATAGCTCTGGCTTCCGTCCTCTGTCGCGATCGTCAGGCCGATGGGATCCTCCGACATATCACCCTCAAGGAACGCATTATGCAGGACAAGGTATGTTTCCGAATCCGGCTGGCCCTCAAAGGAAAGCGTAACCTTATATTTGCCCTCCTCTTTGCCGCCTTCCTCACCATTTCCGGCAACCAGTTTGTCCTCTGTCAGATACGCTCCATCTTCCTCGCAGGATATAATTTCCAGCGGCTGCGTCGTCACGACAGCCGCATCCCCCTGTGAGGTCTCTGAATCATTGAGCAGCACCTGCTGCATCATGACCTCCTGTCGTTCCAGCACACTGTATTCTTCCAGCTCTTCCTCTGTGATCGAAGAATCGTACGTATACCCGAGCGGCAGCGCGTATTGATTTTCATATACCTTCGCCGCCTTACCGTCTACTTCCGTATCCAGCACTTCCTCATACCCGTAAGGAATCGGGAATTTCATATTTTCATAAGAAGCGTAATACTTCACCGCTGCCAGCGCGTTTTCAAACAGGCGGTTATTCATCCCAAGATACTGCATACTGCTGAAGCTCGTATTCCCCATCTCGCGCAGATACTCGCTTATATAACTGTTGTACGTGCTGTTGATCAGTGATGTGCTGTAATAATCCAGTAAAACAGAAGAATTTCCCGTGTCATACGCAAGCTTTGGCACGGCTGTCCGGTAAAAGCTGTCATCCCCCAGCTCCTTTACCGCACGGATCGGCGTATCCTTGATGCGCTCCAGTGTCTCCCCCGAAGAGGCGTACTGGGTGTAGCGCCCCCGGATCTCATACAGAGAGAAGCCCTGATAAAACACGATAACTGCCGTAAGCGCCAGCAAAAGGCTCTTTTTGGCAGCGACACTCAGCCATCTCCGCTCCTCCTGACACAGCAGAACCGCAGCAAAGGTAACCGCCAACAGGATCGCAGCTATCTTTACGGCTGACGTATTCTTATAATAATTTCCGAAAAATGCCAGAAATCCATATACTGCGACTACGGCTGCGCAAAGCTGCTTATCCCGTCTCTTCATCCGCAGCAGATCCGGCATACAGTCCGCCACAGCATAGCCAACCACCAGTGCGGCCATATAACACCAGCGGTTGATGACCGTACTGAAACCACTGAAGATAAACCCGAATACAGGGAAAGCCATAAATATCACGGAAATCACGGAAAAAATCTTCAGCTCTTTTCTGCCCTTTCCGGCAAACAATACGACTACCGCCAGCATCGCAATGGGAAGATAGCCCAGCTTCAGCCATTCGCCCGGAGAATTTGCCGTGGTCAGAAACGTCTGGAAACAGCTCAGCAGCCACTCTGCCCGGTAATAGAATAAAGACGCGGTCTTGATCATGGCAGAGCCGCTCCTGCCGGAGCCGAGATACAATCCGAAATTCGTGGCAAGCGCCATAAAGCCCATTCCGATCCCCAGCAGATAGCTTCCACTGATCACAAGTCCTCTTCCAATAAACTTTTTGAAGGTTTTTTCCCTTTTGTCCTTCTGACACAGAAAACGGACAACGAAATATACTCCCATAGCAATCGTATTCATATATAAGAAATAATAATTGCTCATCAGAGATACCGCCACAAAAATCGAACAGAGGTAGAAACGCCGGTGACGCAGTATCTCCTCAATGGAAAGGATCAGCAGCGGAAGCATGATCATGGGGATCATAAACATCGTATGCATTGCCCCGCCATACAGCGCAAAACCGCTGATCACATATACGACGCTTCCCATAAACGCCGCAAAATAGTCCTTCTTAAAATAAAGACACAGGATTGAGCTGGTGATTCCCGCCAGATAGAAACGAAGAACCGTCAGAAGATTATACGCCAGCTCCATATGTTCCTCGTCAAACAATGCATACAGCGCATACAACGGTTCCAGGCTGAAGGACACCTCCGCGCCCAGGCCATTGCGGAAATCATACATCGGCAGCACAAAATTCCCCGAAAACAGGTCGGATACCATCTCCCGGACATATCGGGAATAAAATATTGCCCTCGGAAAATACTGGGCTACCCCGTCGCCCAGAATAATAAAACTCTTTCCTCTCAAAATAAAATCAAAAAACACAAGGAACAGCAGGAATGAAAATCCTATCGTATAAACGAGAAAATAAACCGCCGTCTTATGGCGCGATCTCTCATGGATATACTGATGCAGGATCCCATAGCATCTGACAAACAGCCAGAACACAAAAAATCCTGCCATAAGCAGCAGCAAGACAGCGGCCGCCAGCAGAAGTGCGCCTTTGATACTGATATTATTGAATTTTCCTGTAGCTCCGAGTCCAAACATGATTACGCTGTAAAACCAGAAAACGAATTCGATCCCATTGCACGCCGTATCCGCCGCCCGAAACCGCAGCGTGACATCCGAAAGCCCTTCAGACGCGGCGTATACCAGATATACCGGCAGGAAGGACGATGTCACCCGGCACAGATCCTGCAGCGGAGTCCTGTACAAAAGCAGAGAAACAGCAGTCACCGCCCCCGCTATCCCGAAAAGCTTCCACTGAAAGCCCGGCTTCTTCTCTTCAAACCACATACCCGCCAGGAAAAAGGCAAAGTACGGTACTGCCGGGACTGCCTGCTGCGAGGATGCCCCGACAAGAGCTGCAACAAGTGTATACGCCTCGTGGTCCATCCTCATAAATGAACATGCCAGAAGGAAAACGCCCGCCAGTGCAAGCTTCTTTTTATTTTGCAGCAGCCGGGTCATCCTGCCGTCAAAGCCCCACACAAAAAGAAGGATGAGCAGCATCGCAAAAAACACCGCCGAAACCGCCGGGATCCGCAAAAGCGTCAGTATATCCGCAAACGATGAGAGCAGGAGCTTTTTCCGTGATACGGAGGAATCCAGCAGCTCACTGCTTACTTCAGACGCAAAGGCGAGCAAAAAGAAATACACAAAATAGCGAAGCGCGGTAAAGCTTATCCACTGCTTCCGCTCCCTTTCCCCTGATATGCGGACATGTCTGCCGTAACAATAGCCAAGCCGGAAAATAAAACCGGGAACAAACACCATATAAAGCAGCATATTCACCCGGTTGACAAGCGCTGCCTGCTGTGTAGCCCCAATGAATATCTGAGTTGCCATGAACAGAAAAAAGCACAGGAACAGCAGGAAATTCATTTCTTTATCGCATCTGTTCTGTCTGACTACTGTCTCCTTTTTCATTCCATCTAAATCCTTTCTTTTCCGCGGTATACTCCCGGAATATCCCGGTACAGACATCCCTGCCTGCTTTCGTGCAGACGTTTCCGGTCCTGTACTGTCTCAGGCCAGAAGCAGCCTGTCACGATATCCCCAGCATCCTCGTAGCGATCTGGAAATAAATGACAAGGGAGACCGCGTCCACGATCGTTGTGATAAAGGGGCTGGCCATCACTGCAGGGTCAAAGCCGATCTGCTTTGCCAGCATCGGGAGCGTACAGCCCACGATCTTTGCCGCCATGACCGTCACCATCATCGTCAGGCACACGATAAGCGCCACCTGCATTCCCACCCTGTCCAGGACGAGAAGCTTTGCAAAATTCACTATTGCCAGTGAAATGCCGCAGAGTACGGCGACCCGGATCTCCTTCCAGATGACCCGGAAAATATCCCTGAATTCCACTTCCCCGAGAGAAATACTTCGTATGATCGTCACAGACGCCTGGCTTCCGGCATTGCCGCCGGTATCCATGAACATCGGAATATACATGGTGAGTACAGCATATGCTGCCAGAGCGTCCTCATAGCTCTGGATGATCTTGCCGGTAAATGTCGCCGATATCATCAAAAACAGAAGCCATGGGATACGCTTCCGGAAGGTTTCAAACACTGAGGTCTTGATATACGGCTTGTCCGTAGGCGTAATAGCCGCCATCTTTTCAATATCCTCGGTAGCCTCCTGCTCGATGATATCCATAATATCATCAACCGTGATAATACCCACGAGACGGTTCTCACTGTCCACAACGGGCATCGCGTCAAAATCGTACTTCTGGAACTGCCTGGCAACCTCCTCCTGATCCATCAGCGTATTGATCGTGATGACGTTCTCCTCCATGAGGTCGCCGACCCGATCCTCCGCCTGGCTCAGCAAAAGCATCCTCAGTGAAATCGTACCGCGGATCTTCCTGTGCTGGTTCGTTACGTAGCAGGTATTGATCGTTTCCTTGTCAATGCCGACCTTCCGGATCCGGTCGA
>CAYLPF010000054.1:0-7625 GCA_964385485.1 uncultured Lachnospiraceae bacterium
TGGGAACCGCGGCATTCGCAGGGATTGTTTTTACAGCCCGCCGAATTTCGCCCTGTATTCATTCGGCGTGATGCCGTAATATTTTTTAAAAGCAGTATCAAAGTGCCTCGCGGAAACATATCCCGTCTTCTCCGCTATCTCATTGATCTTCGCTGCTGGATAAGTCCTGAGCAGCAAACCGGCCCGCTCCATCCGCAGCCTCAGAACATATTTTGAAAAGTTTTCCCCCTGATCTGATTTAAAAATACTGCTCAGATAAGCCGGATTGACACTTAGAAGCTCTGCCAGCTCATTCAGGGAAAGCTGAGAAGTGTAATTAGCCTGAATATAAGCCCTGGCACGCTGCACGATAACATTCGATGCTTCTTTTCCCATAGGATTCCCGGCTGGTAATAAAGACTGCTTATTCTTATCCATGCCACTGTTCTGTACTGACCCGGAAATCTTCTCCGCAATATGGTTCAGGGCATTGTGAAGCTCCGCATCCTTCAGCGGCTTTAGCAGATAATCCGTAACGCCCGCACGGACCGCGACCCTGGCATATTCGAACTCATCATACCCGGTCAGCAGAATAAGATAGATCCCGGGGAATCGCTTATGAATGTAACCGGCCAGCTCCAGGCCGTCCATCCGAGGCATTTTGATGTCTGTGATCACCAGATCGAAACGGCATGACTGCAAAAGCTCCAATGCCTCCACGCCGTTTCTGGCACAGGCGCCCGCTTTCCATTCCCGATGGATTACTGACAGATTTTTCAGCAGGTACTCCTGCATTAGCGGCTCATCTTCCACGATCAGAGCTGTGTACATGGCGTTACCTCCTTTGGAACAGATAAAGTAATGATGGTGCCCTTATTTTTTCCAGACTGTATTTCCAGGCCGTAAGCTTCCCCGTATTTCAAATGAATCCTCTTCTGGATATTGATAAGCCCTATCCCATTTGAAGAAAGCCTGTCATCCGCGGTCCCGCTGTTATTCACACGCTGCTTCAACACAGTCAGTTCTTCCTCCGTCATCCCGATCCCGTTGTCACAGACCTTGATATTAAGCAGTTCCGCCCCGCTGTCTATAAATACTTCAATCTGAAAATCTCTTTCCAGGGAACCGCAGCCATGAATCAACGCATTCTCCACTAATGGCTGAATGGACAATGCCGGTATCTTCATGGAAAAATCCGTTCCATTTGTCTGAATGGAAAAATGCAGATAGCTGTTCCGCAGCTTCTGAAGCTGCAGATAACTGCCCGTAATCGCCAGTTCCGCTTCCAGTGAAATCTCCTTTTCCGAATAAATAATTCCCCGCAGCAGAACCGACAGCTGTTCAATGCTCGTAACTGCTTCCTGATACCTCCGGCACTTGATCAGCAGGCTGATCGTATTCAGGGTATTAAACAGGAAATGCGGCTGTATCTGGTGATACAGCGAATCAAACTGGGCCTGCTTCTGCAGATATTTTGCTTCATATACCTGCTTTGTAAGCTGCGCCTCCTGCAGAATCATCTGCTGGATCTGCTCCAGCATACGGTTAAAAGAAGCATTTAAATAAGAAATCTCAGCAGTACACTCCGTATCTGCCCTGACAGACAGGTCACCGCCCTGTGCCTGCTGCATCAGAGAAACAGTCTGATAGAGAGGACGCAGATTACGGTGCAGCGTAAACCCGGACAGGAGCACTCCCAGGATCACCATAAAGGAAGCGACCAGTAAAATAAACAGCAAAGTATTTCTGGCATTTTCATAGATCTCATCCTTTGACTGAAACGTAATCACATTCCAGCCAGTAGAAGGAATGCTTTGCGCGTGGAACAGATAGGATATCCCATGCAGCTTAATACTGTTATTGTCATCCTGCGAAAGGATCCGGAGCACGTCATCGCTGGAAACGGGTTCCTTCAAGGTCGAATGGTCATAAATCAGATTCCCGCTCTTGTCAAGAATCATCAAAGCATTTCCGGCACGGATCGAAACCCGGTCGCAGACGGATTTTATGCCACTATAATTTGCATCTACACGAATCACTCCCAGGACCTGAGAATTATCATTCAGGCTGCATATCTGCTTTGCCACCGAAAAAAAGGTGAGCGGAGAGCTGCTTCCGCTTTCGGTCTGCGGAGGCAAAATAACAGACCGGTTATCAGAAAGCGCAGCCTGATACCATTCTTCGTCCTCATAGGTCTGGAGGTCGGCATTATGCGCAGTCCGGTTACAGGAATAAACGGCATCGGAAAAAATATAGACACGGAGGATATCCTTCCTGGGAGTCGTCATGACCTGCCCAAGATAGTCTTCAATTTTCCGCTTCTTATCCAATTTTTCCTGATCTGTCCGCGGTGCGCTCATCAGCTCCTCCATTACCTCCCGGCTGTAATAGGGGCTGAGGCATAATCTGGTCACTTCATCAATATAAGCCTCCAGATTCAGCGCGATCTGATCTATAAGCTGCCTGGTATTTTCCTCCGACTGACGGGTATAATCAGCAGCAAAACGCAGATGGCTGAAAACAGACACCAGGATCACCGTGCCGAAAATCAGCGCCGATATAATATAAAAAAGCTTTCTCTGTATGGTATTTGGACGAACGGATATCTTCCCCGGCTTTTTCATTCATGGCCTCCTTTGTTCTCACAATTCAGGTATTTTCATTATAAGATGAGCCAAATTAAAATTCAATAATTTGTGTAAGATACCAAAAAACTGGGAAACAGTTCTAAAAAATTAGGAATTTTCAACAAGGTACTTTTGGACATATAATAAGCTAACAAGCAAATTGACATACAAGGAGGAAAAATATGAGAAAACTTTTAACAGGCCTGTTAACAGGTGCAATTGTACTGGAAAGTCTGGCAATGCCGGTATGCGCCGCCGGTACGGATTTGTCGTTCTTTACCGGGAAAGTAGAAACCGTAGATCTGATGGATGAGATCATTGCGGACTTCAACGCCCAGAGCGACGGCATCACGGTAGAGCAGGAATATCAGAAGGATGCCAGCAACATTATCAAAATCAAGTTTGCTTCGGGAGAAGCGCCGGATATCATGACCACTTATGAGCAGGAATATGTCGATCAGGGAAAATATCTGGATCTGTCAGACATGGATGACATCTGGGAGCGGCTCATCCCTTCCATGAAGGAGAGCTGTACAGACATAAACTCCGGGAAACAATACCGTATCTGCACCAATATGACCATGGCCGGTTTCTTCTATAACAAAGAAATCTTTGAGGAACTGGATCTGACTCCGGCAGAGACGTGGGATGCATTTGTAACGAATCTGGAAGTGATCCATGAAAAAATGCCTGACGTATCCCCCTGGTTCATTTTCGGAAGCGAGGCATGGCATCTCGGGCACTTAATCGAATTTATTCCTCACGGTTATATCAAAGCAAAATACGGCGCTATAGAGGCGAAAAAGGCCATGCTCAATAACGATAAGAGCATCTTGAATTTTGGTGCGCCGGACGGCGCTATGGCGACCTTTGCGGCAGGGCTTCTCGAGCTTCAGGAGAAGGGGCTTCTCAACGCGGATGTCCTCACGGCTACAAGTGACAACTGTGTAGACGCATTCGTTTCCGGGGAAGCAGCCATGTTCAGCAATGGTATGTGGTGTCTCTCCAGTATCCTGGAAAAAGCCCCTGAAATGGCGGATAAAATCGGCTTTGCCCCCTATCCGTCCATGATGGAAGACGGCACCTCCATGGTATTAGTGGCGGAAGACTCCGGTTACAGTATCAGTGCTGACTCAGAGCATCAGGCGGAAGCCAAAGCTTTCCTGGAATATCTGTTTGATGCAGAAAATCAGAAAAAGTATGCGGAAAGTCTCGGCTCACCGTCCGCATTCACGGATGTAGACGCGAAATGGGCTCCGGAAACCGTTGTGGACAGCGTAAATTCAGCTGTGCAATCCGCAGCAAACATCGGTTATACGAATGAAAAGCCGGCAGGATTTTCCGGGGATGATGCAGGAAGAATGGTACAGGATCTGCTGGCTGGCAAGTATACAGCTGAAGAATTCGCAGAGGCTTATGAGAAAGCCTGGGATGCAGGCTTCTAAGTATCCTTGCAATCGCACAGGGACGATGTAATCTGACCTGCTGCCCTGTGCGATCAGATAGGGGAGAGTTACCGACCCTATCTGCCCGCGCGGGCCGCGTGCTGCTTCTGCAGCAATATTCCTTTCGCGGCTCTGCGCATAGAGGAGCTGCTGCAGAACCGGACTGCAGCAGCTCTTTTATAGGAAACGACTTCAGCCGTTTCCTATAAATTATAGTTTTTTGAGGAGGAATAGGCTTGAAAAAGAAAAAAATCTGTATCGGACAGTTTATGTCTCTTCCTGCATTCCTGCTATTTGCCACCTTTTTCGTATATCCGCTCCTGAAAGGAATCGGCATGAGCCTCACAGACTGGGATGGCATGGGAACCGCCAGCTTTATCGGGTTCCAGAATTTTATTGATTTTTTTTCAGATGAGCGTGCCATCCATGACATCGGCACAACTTTGATCTTTGCTGTATTCAGCGCTCTTTTGCTGAACGTGGCAGGTCTTTGCTACGCGCTGCTGATGAACAGCCGCTTCCGGGGGCAGAGCATCGCCAGAGTGATTATCTACCTTCCCGCCATTATCAGCCCCCTGATCATGGGCTATATCTGGTATTTCCTGCTGCAGCCGGGGCGCGGATACCTGCACTATGCGTTTCTGCAGCTCGGGCTTCCCGACCTGACTGCCAGTTGGATGGGAAGCTACAGAACCATCATGCTTGTGCTGATCCTGGTTAATGTATGGCAGTATTCCGGGATGACCATGATTATTTATCTGGCCGGGCTTCAGGCTATTCCGGCTGAACTGACGGAAGCCGCAAAAATCGACGGTGCAGGCGGATGGCAATGTTTTTGCAATATCACTGTCCCGTTGTTGAAGCCATCCGTGCGCATCAATGTCGTTACGAATATCATAGGTTCCCTGTCCGTTTTTGATATCATCATGTCTCTGACACAGGGCGGTCCCGGTTATTCGACCGAAAGCCTCAGCATTTACATCATGAGGATGTGTTATGGCAGCAAAACCGGCTATTCCACTGCAGTTGCGTTAATCCTCTTTTTTATCATTCTGGTTCCGGTATTAATTTCCATGCGCCTGACCAGAGCAAAGGAGTAAAGGAGATATGAGCCCTGTTAACGGCTGCGCATCAGACGTTAACAGGCTCAATTATCCGACCGTTACCGGTGACTTGCAAACATATTATATGAGGAGAATGTCCATGAAACATACGCTGAAAATCATAAAAGGAGTATTGATCTTTCTGATCTGCCTTTCCTGCCTGCTTCCTTTTTTCATTCTTCTGATCCTGGCGCTGAACTCCCCCAGTCGTGTTTTTTACGAGGGGAACATCTTCATCCCGGACTTTTACTGGCAGAATTTCCTTGACGCATGGAATAAATCGAGGATCGGGACTGCCATGGTCAATTCTGCGCTTATTACCGGGGGCGCCCTGCTCCTCACCATTGCGGCAGGAGGGATGGCAGGCTACGCCGTCGCCAGATTCAAAACCCGCTTTAACAGGCTGGTTTTCGGCCTTCTCCTCTCCTGCATGATGATACCGGGTATCATCAATACAGTTCCTCTGTACACGCTGATGAGAAAGCTGCACGCTGTCAACACCCTCTGGGGCATGGTGCTCGTCTGCTCCACTCTGGCTATGCCTTCTGCCGTATTCATCTACACGACCTTCATAGAGGCTCTGCCAAAGGACCTGGATGAGGCCGCTGCCATAGATGGCTGTACCGGAATCGCCGTATTCTGGAAGATTATCTTCCCGCTGATCCGTCCTGCCACCGCCTCCTTTGTGATCCTGAATGGATTCGGCATCTGGAATAATTATGCCCAGGCGGCCTTCTTTTTGCAGTCCCGCTCAAAGCAGAATATTCCTCAGGCATTATCCGTATTTTTCCAGCAATTCGGAGGCGCCGAATGGAACATCATGGCAGCGACCGCAGCTATCGCTATTGTGCCGGTGGTAATCGTCTTTCTGATCTTCCAGAAGCAGTTCATGAAGGGACTGACAGACGGTGCCCTAAAGGGATAGGAGGCAGATCGGGAATGAAGTTTGATATTTACCCCGCAAAGGGGAGTTTTGAGCCCGGGACGGAAATTGCCCTGATCGCAGAGAACGGCGGCAATGCTGACCGGATCATGCTGCGGATAACCAAAAATAATCAGAAGTGCTGTTTCCCCATGATGCTGACGCCCGGAAAAAACATCCTGCCCTTACAGGATTTCGCCGGAGAACCGGGCGGGTATGGCGTAGAAGCTGAATTTTACCGCGCGTCTGATTTGCTTTTTTGCGCTTATTCCGCTTTTGACATTGTATCGTCCGCGGCGCTGATCCGATACGGTTTCCTCAGTGATTTTTCCGATGCCGACCGTGGGGATGAGGACATTACGAGTATGCTGAAGCTGCATATCAATGCAGTACAATTTTACGACTGGTCTTACCGGCACGATGATCTGGTATCGCCAGAAAACCGTTATACTGACATGATGGGAAAAGAGAACAATCTGCAGGTGATCCATGAAAAAATTGAAGCCTGCCATCAGTATGGCATGCGGGCGCTTGCATACGGCGCGGTATACGCTGCTTCCGCGCATTATCAGAGCAGACATCCCCGTCAAAGCCTGTATGACCGCAATGGGACGCCTCTGTGTTTTATTGATACCTTTTCTATTATGAATATCAGCCGGGAAAGCGGGTGGCATGATCATATCCTGAAGGAATACCGCAAGGCTATGGAACAGGTTGGCTTTGACGGTATTCACATGGATACCTACGGGGAACCGAAAACAGCCTGCGACTGGCAGGGGGAGATCCAGCATCTGGACGGGCAGTTTGCCCCTTTGATTGATGATGCCGCCGCTTTTTTGACAAAAGACGGCACATCCCCTGTTCTCATCTTTAATAACGTAGGAGGATGGCCTGTCACAAAAACAATCAGTGCCCGTCAATCCGCTGTCTACATAGAAGTGTGGCCGCCTCATACAAAATACCGCCACATCGGCAGTCTGATCCGCGAAGCCCTGCGCGGTGAAAAGCCGGTGATCATTGCCGCATACCCCGCAGCTTTCCGCACAAGCCATCCTGAAAACGCATTGGAAAGCCAGTTGTATCTGTCTTTTGTCATTGCCATGCACGGAGCTACTCAAATCTTTTTCGGAGAGCAAAATGCAGTGATCACACAGGGATACTATGCGGATTATATGGTACTGAGCCAGGAACAATTAGCTGCTGTACGGAATTACCAGGACTTTTTTGTCCGATATGAGGAATTCTTTTATGACACGCTTCTGGAGGATGTGAGCATGACGCATCAGGGATGGGATAATCGGGAATACGTCTTTTCCCCGGCAGGCAGCGCCGACGGGGAACCCGGAATGATCTGGTACCATATACGCCAGAGCCGCAATACAAAGGTCGTTTATTTTGTAAACCTGTCCGGGAATGACAATCTCTGGGCAGAAGGAAAAAAGAAACCGGCGGAAAAATGTACTGTATCAGTACAGATCGAAATACAGAAGAACCCCAAAAGCGTATGGTTCGCCTCTCCGGACGAGGAGCATGGTTCCAGACAGGAATG
>CAYLPF010000055.1:0-7566 GCA_964385485.1 uncultured Lachnospiraceae bacterium
AATTAATGTGCAGTAAAATCCCTGGTCATCATGTGGTCAGGGATTTTTTCATCCGATATTCTGACAAAATTCCCGCCGTTGCGGGAAAAAATAAGAAACTGTGAAAGAAACAGTGCACAGTGAGGAAATTTTGGGCTTTTCAGTGCAGAGAGGGTAGAAATAGATGAAAAAAACGTCAAAACGTTTACTTGGAAGGATTATTACGGTCATACTGGCTGTCCTGACACAGGTGCTTTGGATCATACTGGCAGTTTTTGTGCTCAGGAACCGATTTCCCTTTGTCACCTGGCTCATGGATATTATCAGCGTTATTGCAATTCTATGGCTGGTGAGCAAGGATATCAACCCGGCCTACAAGCTCGCCTGGACGATCCTGATACTGGCTGTACCCGTGGCGGGGGCAGTCATATATCTGATGTTCGGGAAGTCAAGGCTGGGCAAGGAGATGCAGGACAAGCTGGATAAGTCTTTTCAGGAGGCGTCAAAATACCTTGCTCAGGATGAGGCAGTCAGGGAACGTCTGGTGGAGGAAAGCATGACCGCAAGCTGTCAGTCCGCCTATATCCAGCAGACAGCAGGCTTCCCCGTTTACGAGAAAACGAAGACGAGATATTTCAGGGTGGGAGAAGAGCTTTATTCCACGCTTTTATGTGAACTGAAAAAAGCGGAACATTATATTTTCATGGAATATTTCATCATCGATGACGGCGAGATGTGGCAGGGGATCCTGGATATTCTGGAAGAGAAGGCGAGACTTGGCCTTGACGTGCGGCTGATCTACGATGACTGGGGCTGCGCCAGCACAATGCCGCAGGAGTTCCAGTTATCCCTGCAGAGGCGCGGCATCCGGTGTGAGATATTCAATCCGCTCATGCCGATCGCTTCCGTGCTCCTGAATAACCGTGACCACAGAAAGATCACGGTGATCGACGGATATATCGGATTTACGGGCGGTATCAATCTGGCAGACGAATATATCAACCGGAAGGAGCGCTTTGGCTACTGGAAGGATACAGGCATCATGCTGCGGGGCGAAGCAGTCTGGAGCTTTACAGTCATGTTCCTTCAGATGTGGAGCGTACTGGCCCGGGATCAGATCGATTATAGGAAATACAGGCCTCACGAGTGGCATGAGCATCCGTTTGAGGACGATGGCTTCGTGCAGCCGTACGGCGATACGCCTCTCGATCATGAGACAGTGGGCGAGTCAGTATACCTGAATATCATCAACCGTGCGAAGAAATACGTCTATATCTTTACGCCGTACCTGATCACGGACAATGAAGTGATGACAGCCCTCTGCCTTGCGGCAAAGAGCGGGATCGACGTCCGGATCGTCACTCCGGGCATACCGGATAAAAAACTGGTATTTCTTCTGACAAGATCCTATTATGATACGCTTCTGGCGGCGGGGGTACGTATATTTGAGTATAAGCCGGGATTCCTGCATGCAAAGTCCTTTGTGTGTGACGATGCGATCGCCACGGTAGGTACGATCAATCTGGATTACAGGAGCCTTTACCTGCATTTTGAATGCGGTGTCTGGATGTACCACTCCGATGCCGTGATGCAGATCAAGGAGGATGCGCTCAGCATTTTGGAGGAGTGCAGGGAGATTACGATAGAGGACTGCCGGAACAAACATACAATCACACGGATCGGACAGAGTATCCTGAGATTATTCGCGCCGCTGCTGTAAGATACGGTGTCATATTTTCCCCGATTACTAATATAGTATACTATGAAAGTAAAGGGGTTGACAGGTGGCAGGTATGAAGGGGACAGTATCGCGTTTTTTATCATTTCTGGTATTTCTGGTTCTGACGCTGAATGTGCCGGCGGCATTTGCGCTGGCAGAGGAGGCAGGAATGGATCTGCAGACGCCGCATGCGTATGTGATGGAGGTTTCCACCGGGAAAACGCTGTACGAGAAGGACGCTGATGTGAGGGCACATCCGGCAAGCGTCACGAAGGTCATGACTGTGCTGCTGATCTTTGAAGCGCTGGAGCAGGGGAAGCTGACGCTGGATACGGAGGTCGTTACCAGCGCCCATGCGAAATCCATGGGAGGCTCTCAGGTGTTTCTGGAAGAGGGCGAGGTGCAGACTGTGGAGACTCTGCTGAAATGTATCATCATCGCTTCCGGCAATGATGCCGCGGTGGCGATGGCGGAGAAGATCGCAGGTACGGAAGAAGCCTTTGTGGCGAAGATGAATGAGGAAGCGAAGCGCCTTGGCATGGTCAATACGCATTTTGTGGACTGCTGCGGGCTGACGGATTCAACGGAGCATTATACCTCGGCGCATGATGTGGCACTGATGTCCAGGGAGCTTTTGCTGCGGTATCCCCAGGTGACGCAGTATTCCGATGTGTGGATGGAGGATATTACCCATGTGACGTCAAAGGGAAGCAGCGTATTTACTCTGACAAATACAAACAAGCTGCTGCGGGCGTACAATGGCTGCGACGGCCTCAAGACAGGCAGCACCAGTATCGCAAAATATTGCCTT
Source organism: uncultured Lachnospiraceae bacterium (assembly GCA_964385485.1). GTDB lineage: Bacteria > Bacillota > Clostridia > Lachnospirales > Lachnospiraceae > Choladousia. The sequence goes on from CAYLPF010000055.1 coordinate 2,511, forward strand.
AGCGCCACGGCGAAGCGGGACGGGATCCGGCTTGTTGCGTCAGTCATGACGTTGCCGGAGTCTAAAGTCCGATTTAAAGAGGCCGGGCAGCTTCTTGACTATGGGTTTTCCAGATGCTCTATGTATTACGATGAAGAGCGGGAGGCTTTGCCGCCCGTCGAAGTAAAGGGATCTATGGAAAAACAGGCTGAGGTAACGTATCAGCGTGAGTTTTCATATCTAAGCACGGAAAATGAAGATTTTTCTGCAGTCAGGAAGCGGGTGGAGTGGCAGGAAAATATTGCCGCGCCGCTTGAAAAAGGGGCGCAGGTAGGAGAATATATCTATACACTGGGCGGCAAGGAGATAGGCCGGATCCCGATCGTTACGGTGCGGGCGGTAGAAAAAGCGGGATATCTTGATTATCTGAATGAACTTTGGTTACAGTGGGCACTTTAGATAAAAGGGTTTTCACAAAAAAGAAAATGTGATATGATTACACGAAGAAAGGAAATGCATTCCATGTCGGATTTTAAAGTGACACGATACCGAATGCGTACAGAGACGGAAACGAGAAGCCTGGAACAGCCTTTTTCCGCTGTGTTTCTGAGTGACCTTCACAATGTCAGCTATGGAGAAAACAACAGCAGGCTGCTTCAGGAGATCCGCAATGAGAATCCGGAGCTGATACTGATAGCCGGAGATATGCTCACTGCAGGAATCGAGCCGCAGATGGATGCTGCGGTTGCTCTGATGGATGAGCTGACAAAGCGTTATCAGGTCTATTACGCAAACGGTAACCATGAGCAGAGGATAAAAGAGAATACGGACAGATACGGCGACCGCTATGAGCGGTATTCCAATGCGATAAAGAGCCTCGGCGTGCATCTCCTGGAAAACAGCAGCGAGCGCGTGGAAATAAACAGGGGATCATTTTGCATCTGGGGGCTGGAACTGGGCAGGCACTTTTTCAGAAGAGGCAGGAGCAGTGTGCTTATGCCTGCTCAGATAGAGGAACTGCTGGGAAAACCGGATGAACAGTGTTTTAATATTCTTCTGGCACATCATCCGGCATATTTTGATGCGTATGCATCCTGGGGCGCAGACCTGACACTTTCCGGACATCTGCATGGAGGAATCGTGCGTCTGCCTTTTCTGGGAGGCGTGTTCAGCCCTCAGGTGCAGCTGTTTCCGAAGTATGACAGGGGGCTGTATACGGCGAATGGCAAAAAGCTCATCGTGAGCGCCGGACTTGGCAATCATACGATCAATCTGCGCATCAATAATCCGCCTGAGCTGATCGTGATCGATTTTGTGTGAGCGCCTGCAAGGCAGACACGGAAGCTTAGATTTAGAGAGAGGAATTATCATATGGGGATACCGGTAAAGCTGCAGGCATTTGAAGGCCCGCTGGATCTGCTGCTGCACCTGATTGAAAAGAATAAGATAAATATATATGATATTCCGATCGCGGAGATTACGGAACAGTATATGGAGTATATCGCGCAGATGCCCAGGGAAAGCCTTGATATCATGAGTGAATTTCTTGTCATGGCGGCTACGCTGCTGGATATCAAGTCCAGGATGCTTCTTCCGCCGGAGGTGACAGAGGAAGGCGAGGAGATCGACCCGAGAGAAGAGCTGGTTCAGAAGCTTCTGGAATACAAGATGTACAAGTACATGTCGTATGAGCTGCGGAACCGGGAAGAGAATGCATCGTACCATCTTTTCAAGGAGCCGACCATACCGGATGAGGTAAAGGCGTACCGTGAGCCGGTGGATATAGATAAGCTGCTGGACGGCGTTACACTCCAGAAGCTGCACAGCGTGTTCCGGGATATCCTGAGACGGCAGGATGACCGGGTGGACCGTGTGAGAAGCAGTTTCGGAAATATCCGGAAGGAAGAGGTAGACTTAAGCGAGACGATGCATTTCGTGGAGCATTATATCTCGGAGCATCCAAAGTGCATGTTCCGGGAGATACTTTCTTTGCGGAAGGGGAAAATGTACTGCATTGTCACTTTCCTGACGCTGCTTGAGCTTATGAAGGAAGGCAAGGTACTGGTAGAGCAGCCGGAGACATTTGCGGATATTTTGATCCGGTATACGGGTAAGGAAGGCGAGAGCATCGATTTATCCGGGGATTACGACTGATGGCAGGGAAACAGGTTTTTGATGATCCTGATTAACATCAGAATGCGGAAAATCACTGTGACGGGCATGAGATTTCAGGATTTATTTTATCAGAACGGAGCGACAAAGGTGGACAGGAAAGAGGCAGAGGCCGCGATCGAGGCGATTCTTTTTGCGGTTGGCGATTCAGTGGAGACAGAAAAGATCGCGAAAGCGATCGGGCAGGACAGGGATACGACGAAAAAGATCATTTATCATATGATGGATCGGTATAGAGAGAAGGATCGGGGTATCCAGATCATTGAGCTGGAGGACTCGTTTCAGCTCTGCACCAAAAGTGAGCTGTATGAATACCTGATCCGGGTGGCGAAGCAGCCCCGTAAGATCGTCCTCACAGATGTACTCATGGAGACTCTCTCCATCATCGCATACAAGCAGCCGATCACGAAACTTGAGATCGAGAAGATACGAGGAGTGAAGTGCGACCACGCAGTGAACAAGCTGATAGAGTATGAGCTTGTCGCAGAGCTTGGACGGATGGATGCGCCGGGGCGGCCGATCCTTTTCGGTACGACGGAAGCATTCCTTCGACATTTCGGCGTCAATTCTCTCGAGGATCTGCCGTCGCTGAATCCGGTACAGATCGAGGACTTTAAGGCGGAGGCGGAAGAGGAGATCCAGATGAAGCTGGATATATGATCCGGCCAGCCGGTGGAATATCCCTGTTGTACCAGGACACCGGCAGTATAAACAGAAAAGGAAGGTATTTTTGATGCGGCTTTCTCATAAAGATGGAGAGAGCCCTTTTTGTGTCATAGGAAACTTCGTCTCCTATGACACAAAAGAAAGCGCTTTTCGCAAAAGCCTTTGGCAGAATTGGGAGTTGCTGTAAAGGAGGATTTTGTTATGCGGGATATCATTCGCAGGTACATCGTGTACCCGGTTGTTGTCCTTTTTCTGTGCCTGATGCCGGTCTGCGCCGAATCAGGAGAAGACAGTCTGGAACTTTACGCCCGCAGCGCCGTTTTGATGGATGGTGACAGCGGCCGTATTCTTTATGGAAAGGATGCGGACACGGAGCTTCCCATGGCGAGCACAACGAAGATCATGACGTGTATTCTGGCGCTGGAGGAAAAACCGGTGGATACGGTCTGCACGGTATCCGGCAATGCGGCGGCTCAGCCACAGGTGAAGCTTGGCATGGTGAAAGAGGATACCTTTTACCTTAAGGATCTGCTGTATTCCCTGATGCTGGAGTCCCACAATGATACGGCAGTCTGCATTGCAGAGAATGTCAGCGGGAGTGTAGAAGCATTCGCAGGGAAGATGAACCAGAAGGCCCGGCAGATCGGCTGTGAACACACGCATTATATTACGCCGAACGGCCTTGATGGGGAGGATGATGCAGGGATCCACCACACGACGGCGAAGGAGCTTGCTCTTGTGATGCGCTACTGCCTGACGCAGTCGCCGAAAACGGATGAATTTCTGGAGATCACGAGAGCAGCGTCGTATTCCTTTACAAATATAAAAGGAAGCAGGAGCTATAGCTGCACAAACCACAATACCCTTCTTTCTATTATGGAAGGGGCTCTGTCGGGAAAGACGGGTTTTACCGGAAAAGCAGGATATTGCTATGTTGGGGCGGTCAGGCGGGATGGAAAACTGCTCATCGTTTCCCTGCTTGCCTGCGGCTGGCCGGGTCATAAGGGCTATAAGTGGGCAGATACGAAAATGCTGATAAATTATGGGCTGGAGAATTTTGAAAAGAGACCTTTGACAGATCATGAATGGAATACGGGCCCGGTTGCGGTCAGGAACGGGCAGCAAAAGTCGGTTGACACCTTGGTGCAGTGGCCGGAAGCTGCTCCGGAACTTCTGATGCGTGAAGAAGAACAGATCGAGATAAAAACAGAGATGGAACCATTTCTGAATGCACCGGTAAAGAAAGGCCAGAGGGTTGGAACCGTGCGGTATCTGCTGGACGGCGCGGAATACGCGGCCTGCCCGGTAATTGCCGCTGAGACAGTAGGCGTAAGAGGATTTGGATACTGTTTAAAAGAAATAATTAAAATGTTTATATTATAGGATCCTTCAACTGCCGTGAAGGCTGCCGACAGCAAACGCGATATATGAATAACAGTTCAGGCGGCAACCAGGGCGAGAAGATTGCAGTGGCTTTACACTTGATTTCTGCAGGATTGTCGTTTAAACTAAAAACTGTGTTCATATAAGATAAATTATTTTTACACAAGCTTATATCACAAAAGGAGAAGAATCAGTAAGATGTATCATGAATTTGATCTTGATAAGATAAATTTACAGATGGCTCCCCCTGCGGAGGAGCCTCAGCGGCAGTATTATTTTATGGCAAAGGCCAGGGAGATGATCCGGGAGAGAAGCCACAGCGCGGGAAGGACACTGCGGGCCTGTATCAGGACTTTCGGGTGTCAGATGAATGCCCGGGATTCGGAGAAGCTTCGCGGGATCCTGGAGATGGTCGGTTATGAGCTCTGTGAATCGGAGGAGGCGGATTTTGTCCTGTACAACACATGTACCGTGCGGGAGAACGCAAATCTTAAGGTGTACGGGCATCTCGGCTATCTCTCCGGACTGAAGAAGAAAAATCCACAGATGGTCATTGCGCTTTGCGGCTGCATGATGCAGGAGCCGGAGGTCGTGGATAAGATACAGAAGAGCTACCGTTTCGTGGATCTCGTCTTCGGTACGCACAATATTTTCAAATTTGCGGAGCTGCTTGTGACTTCCCTGGAGTCTTCCCGAATGGTGATAGATCTGTGGAAGGACACCGATAAGATCGTAGAGGAACTGCCGACGGAGCGGACGTATTCCTTTAAGTCCGGCGTCAATATCATGTTTGGCTGCAATAATTTCTGCAGCTACTGTATCGTTCCGTATGTAAGAGGACGGGAACGGAGCCGGA
>CAYLPF010000056.1:0-7479 GCA_964385485.1 uncultured Lachnospiraceae bacterium
AAATTGACAAAACCTGCGGAAACAGTTATACTCAAATAACATAGAAAGAACTTTCGAAGCGACGCTGCCAGGGGGGATATCCCCCCTTTATGCTTGCTATGCAAGCATAAATCCTCTGTCCGCTGAAGTTCTTTGTGAACAAAAAGGAGGAGATATCAAGTATGATGAATGCAAAAAAAACGTTAGCGCTTTTGCTGGCAGCCGGTATGACGCTTGGCCAGATCATGAGCGTGTCAGCCGAGGAGGCTTCGACGGAAGCCGCGACTGAGGCAGCTTCTGAAGCAGCCGGGGAGGCCGCAGACGGCCAGACGCTGGTAGCGTCTTCCAACCATTTTGAGGCAAAGTTTTCGCCATTCTTCGCGGCAAGCAGCGAGGATCAGAATATCGTCGATCTGACGCAGCTTACTCTGGTCACGACAGACCGTGTGGGTGCGGTCGTGGAGAACGCGATTGAGGGAGAGACACGTTCCTATAACGGAACTGACTATACGTATTACGGGCCGGCCGACGTTGCGGTAACGGAGAACGAGGACGGCACCGTTTATTATGATTTTACCATAAGGGACGATCTTGTATTTTCTGACGGTACGCCGGTGGATATTGATGATGTGATCTTCAGCCTGTATGTGTTGGCAGACCCGACATATGACGGCTCTGCGACTCTGTACAGCGACCCGATCCTCGGCCTGGCGGAGTACCGTTCCGGTATGTCCACGCTTTCTTTGCTTCTGGCAGAGGCAGGCGAAGACAATACGGACTTCAGTCTCTGGACAGAGGAGCAGCAGACGGCGTTTTGGGCTGCTGTAAATGAAGGCGGCGCGGCTTTCGCGCAGGAGATCGTGGATTACTGTGTGGCAGCCGGCCTGTGCGACGAGGGCGACGTAGCCACGGCAGCGGCCAACTGGGCTTTTGACGGCCTGGAGGCGGACGCTACGGCTAAGGATTTCTTCCTGACGATCGGCGAAACCTATGGATGGAACTTTTCCTCAATGGAGGCTGAGACAGCCGGCACAGCGCTTGCCGACCTGATCCCGGAGGAGGTTTACAATTATTCTACCGTAGGCGTGGAGACAGGAGAATCCGCGGATCATATCGAGGGTATCCAGAAGACTGGCGACTACAGCGTACGTATTGTTGCGACGGAGGTTGCTGCGAACCTGATCTACTCGCTTGGCATCCAGATCGCTCCGCTGCATTATTATGGCGACGAAGCCCTGTATGATTATGACAACAACAAGTTCGGTTTTGAGAAGGGCGACCTTTCCAAGGTGCGTTCTGTGACGACCACTCCTCTTGGCGGCGGCGCTTACACATTTAAGGATTTCTCAAACGGTACTGTTTATCTGGAAGCCAATCCGACCTATTATAAGGGTGAGCCGAAGATCAAATATCTGAACTTCCTGGAGACTCTGGAGGATGACAAGACCGTAGGTATTGAGGCAGGTACGATCGATATCGGCGATCCGTCCTACTCAGGCGAGGTCCGCAAGCAGATCACGGAGTACAACGGCGGCGATGATTCGCTGGATGGCGATGTCGTTACGATCAAGCTGTATGATTTCCTGGGATATGGCTACATTGCCCTGAGTGCCAATAATGTAAATGTAGGCGGCGATCCGGCTTCCGATGCTTCCAAGGATCTGCGTAAGGCGATCGCTACAGTTCTGGCTGCTTACCGTGACGAATCCATTGACTCTTACTACGGCGACACAGCCAGCGTTGTGAATTACCCGATCTCCAGTACGTCCTGGGCGGCTCCGCAGGTAACAGACGATGGCTACGAAGTGGCATACTCCAGGGATGTGGATGGCAACCCGATCTACACAGAGGGTATGAGCGTAGAAGAGAAATATGACGCGGCGCTTCAGGCAGCGCTTGGATTCTTTGAGGCGGCTGGCTATACCGTGGAGGATGGCAAGCTGACTGCGGCTCCGGAGGGCGCGAAGCTTGAGTATCAGATCAACATCGGCGCAAACGGCGCAGGCGACCACCCGTCTTTCCTGCTTCTGAAGAACGCGGCGGACGCACTGGCAAAGATTGGTTTTACTCTGAATGTAAATGATATCACAACGGCTTCCGAGCTGTATCAGACATATCAGTCCGGCGTAGCTGAAGGATGGTGCGCGGCATGGCAGTCAACTCCGGATCCGGATATGTACCAGCTGTATCACAGCCAGGGAAGCACGAACTACTACTGCATCAATGACGCGGAGCTGGATGAGCTGATCGTGGGCGGACGCCAGTCAACTGATCAGGAATACCGTAAGACCCTGTACAAGGCAGCTATGGATATTATCCTGGACTGGGGCGTTGAGATCCCGGTTTATCAGAGAAGCGAGTGCTACATCTTCTCTACGGAGCGTGTGAACGTCGATACGCTTACTCCGGATATGACTCCGTACTGGAGCTGGATGAGTGAGATTGAGACACTGGAGATGAACTAACAAATCCTTATGTGCTGAGGGGCTGCCAGTCAGCCCCTCTTTCGTTAGGAACCTGTGGGAATAAATAACGGATGCGGAAGTTATTCCTTTACAGTTCTTACCTCAGGTAAGTGAAGCCGGCTTTGGCGGGCTTTTTTCCTGCGGGAAAACGATAGATATACAGGAGAACAGATACAGACAGGAGGATTTGTATGAAGAAATTCATTGCGAAGAGGCTCGCTTTTTCTGTGATGATCCTCTTTTGCGTTTCTTTTATCATTTATGCGCTGATGCGCTGCCTGCCGGGATCCTTTGTGGAAAATATGGCGATGACACTCTCGCAGGCTCCCGGCGCCAAGCCCTTTGAGGAGTGGCTTGCCCAATTGAACGCAAGCTACGGCCTGGACAAGGGGATCGTTCCGGGATATTTCGTGTGGCTTTCCGACGCGATCCGCGGAGATTTTGGAGACAGCTGGAAATTTATCGTTCCGGTTACGCAGAAGTTCCGCGAGGTCATCTGGCTTTCCTTTGCTATGGGGGGTATTTCCTTTTTACTTGAGCTGATCATTGCGATCCCGCTGGGCGTGATTGCCTCCACAAAGCAGTATTCCAGATTGGATTACGGCATTACGGCTGGCGCGCTGGTAGGTATCTCCCTGCCGACCTTTTTCTTCGCTACGATTTTGAAGCTTGTCTTTTCCGTAAAACTGGGCTGGTTTGACCTGTACGGCATCGTAGGCAGAAATTATGCGCAGCTCGATTCTATGGGAAAGTTTCTTGATAAGGCGAACCACCTTGTCCTGCCGATCGCGACGCTGGTCATCGTATCGGTTGGCTCACTGATGCGTTACACGAGAACGAACATGCTGGAAGTGCTCAATTCCGATTACATCCGTACAGCGAGGGCAAAGGGCTTAAGTGAAAGCAAGGTGATTTACCATCATGCATTCCGCAACACGCTGATCCCGCTTGTCACGGTCATCGGCGGTTCATTGCCGGGACTGTTTTCCGGCGCACTGATCACGGAGACACTGTTTTCAATCCCCGGCATAGGCTGGACCTCATATCAGGCGATGGTTGCGGGAGATATTCCGTTCTCTATGTTTTATCTGACCTTTATGGCGGTCCTGACACTGGCTGGCAATCTGATCTCGGATATTCTGTATGCCGTGGTAGATCCCCGTGTGCGCATCTCGTAGAAAGGAGGAGCTGTATTTATGTCTGATGATATGAAAAATATGAAAAATGCGTCTCCTCCTGGCGCTCAAAGACCGCCGCAGGTACAGGATGGCGCAGGAAAAGCGGATGAACAGCATGTGAAGCGGATGCAGGAGGGGCAGGGAGGTTCGGATAACGGCAGGAAACCGGAAGAAGAACAGTATTCTTTAAACGACGACCGCCGTGTCCGGGTACTCTCTCCCGGCGCGCTCGTCGCCAAGAGGTTCCTGAGGAACCGTCTGGCTGTGCTGGGCATGCTTATGCTGATCGTGATGTTTGTCTTTTCCTTTATCGGCGGGCTGATAAGCCCGTACGGACAGGATGAACAGTTCTATACGTATGAATATATGGATAAGGATTACGCCGGCGTCGTGCAGAACGACGAGCTGCGCTATACGACGGCGGAGGGCAAGGAATTCGGAAGCCTTTTGCAGGCAAAGCTGATGCTGGCAAAAAACAAGGGCGAGACGAGCTTTGTGGAAAAGGATGTCACATATGAATTTGTGGCGGAAGGAGAGGAATTCCTTTCTATTACCGCTGACGGCGAGCCCTTTGCGGTGGCCAGCAAGGATATCGTTACGTCTGTGGGCGACGAGCTTTCCTTCGATGTGAAATTCGGCGCACTGAAGGCGTGTGAGCTGGAAGAGACCTCCTTTGAGGCAGAAGGCGCGGAATATACAATGGATGAGGAAGGCAATATCCTGCTGGACGGTGAGATCGTGGGTTTTGTCAGCCGCTTTGTGGTGCAGCCTGCCAGGAACGGCACCGTGTTCCCGGAGGATTTCAAGGAGGCCGTTGCCGCTGCCATCGAGGAAGAAGCCAGTGAGTTTACGTGCGTGGGCGAAGATGGCGAAGAAAGAGAGTACAAGATATCCTACAAACCGGATACGGACAGCTGGATCGTGAAGCAGCATGAGGCGACGTATGTATATGACCGGTATGGAAAACCGTCAAAAACCCACTGGCTCGGCACGGATACGAACGGCATGGATATGCTGACGCGTCTGATGTACGGCGGCAGGGTATCGCTGGTCATTGGCTTTATCGTCGTGATCATCGAGACGCTGATCGGTGTTGTCCTGGGCGGTATTTCCGGCTATTTCGGCGGATGGATCGACAACCTGATCATGCGTATTGTTGATGTATTTTACTGTATTCCGTCCACACCGCTGATCATTATCCTCGGTGCGGCCATGGATGCGATGCAGATCGATCCGCAGATCCGTATGCTGTATCTGATGCTGATCCTCGGTTTCCTGGGCTGGCCTTCGATCGCGCGTCTCGTGAGGGGGCAGATCCTGTCCCTGCGTGAGCAGGAGTTCATGACGGCAACAGAGGCCTGCGGTATCAGTGTTTCGAGAAGGATCTTCAAGCATCTGATCCCGAATGTTATCCCGCAGCTTATTGTAACGTGTACGATGAGCCTTGGTTCTACGATTATCACGGAGGCGACGCTGTCCTTCCTGGGCCTTGGAGTTAAGTTCCCCTTCGCCTCCTGGGGTAACATTATCAATGATGTGAACAATGCGTACGTTATGACACATTACTGGTTTATCTGGATCCCGGCAGGTATCTGTCTGCTTATCACAGTGCTGGGCTTTAACTTCGTAGGCGATGGCCTCCGGGACGCGTTTGACCCGAGAATGAAACGGTAAGGGAGGAAAATAATATGGCAAAAAAACATGCGGAAGGTTATTTGTCAGCCAGAGAATCCCGCCGGATTTCAAAGGAGAACCGCCGGATTACGAATGAGCTGGAAAAAAAGCGGAAGCGGAAGAATGTGCCGGAATCAGAGTATCTGACTGCGATGCACGATCCGAATAACGCGGTGGAGTTTGATAATCTGCATACGTTCTTCTTTACGGATGCAGGAACGGTAAAAAGTGTGGACGGTGTAAGCTTTGATGTACCGATCGGGAAGACGGTGGGCGTAGTAGGAGAGTCAGGCTGCGGGAAATCCGTTACGAGCCTTTCCCTTATGCAGCTCATCCAGCGTCCCCAGGGACAGATCGTGGAGGGAGAGATCCGTCTGAACCTCGGGGATAAGGCGTATGATATCGCGAAGACACCGCAGGATAAGATGCAGGGTCTCCGGGGCAATTATGTATCGATGATCTTCCAGGAGCCGATGACTTCCCTGAATCCTGTGTTCCGGATCGGCGCCCAGGTGGACGAGGTCATAGCGCTTCACAGCGGCCAGGGCATGAGTAAAGAGGCTGTGAAGGAGCGTACCATTGAGATGCTGAAGATGGTAGGTATTGCCAACAGCGAGGGTGTTTACCGGATGTTCCCGCACGAGCTGTCGGGCGGTATGCGCCAGCGCGTTATGATCGCAATGGCGCTGGCCTGCAATCCGAAGATCATCATCGCGGATGAGCCGACCACGGCCCTGGATGTGACGATCCAGGCGCAGATACTGGATCTGCTGCGCCAGCTTAAAGATAAGATCAATTCCTCCATCATGCTGATCACCCATGACCTGGGCGTGATCGCGGAAATGGCGGATTATGTGGTAGTTATGTACGCCGGGAGAGTCGTGGAGAAGGGAACTGCCGAAGAGATATTCGAGCATCCGTCCCATCCGTACACGATCGGGCTGATGGCTTCCAAGCCGGTGGTAGGCAAGCAGGTAGATAAGCTGTATTCGATTCCGGGCAAGGTGCCGAATCCCATCAATATGCCGGATTACTGTTATTTCAAAGACCGCTGCGAGATGTGCGTGGAGAAGTGCAGCGGCGTATATCCGCCGGAGCTCTCACTTAGTCCGACACATAAGGTGAGCTGTTACCGTTACGAGAAGGAGGGGAAATAGATGGCTGTACAGAAAAGTGAAGGAAAGCCTTCCGGATCCGGTATCCAGTATGACCCGCAGTATATCCTGATGGTCAATGATCTGAAAAAATATTTTCCCATCAAGGGCGGTATGATTTCCCATGCAGTCGGCCAGGTCAAGGCCGTGGATGGCGTTACCTTCAACCTGAAACGAGGTACGACCATGGGTCTGGTGGGAGAGTCCGGGTGCGGGAAAACCACCACGGGACGTACGATCCTGCGTCTCTCCGGTGAAAAGACAGGCGGCGACGTGCTGTTTAACGGGCAGGAGGTCTATGACCTGTCGAGACAGGAGCTGCGTGCGCTGCGCACAAAGATGCAGATCATTTTCCAGGATCCGTTTTCAAGCCTTTCCCCGAGGCTCCCGGTAGGAGAGATCATCGGTGAGGCGGTGCGGGAGCATAAGCTTGTTCCAAAGGAAGAATTCAATGATTATATCGATCAGGTAATGGACAACTGCGGACTGCAGCCTTTCCACAAGGATCGGTATCCCCATGAGTTTTCCGGCGGACAGCGGCAGCGTATCTGTATTGCGAGAGCGCTGGCGCTGAATCCTGAATTTGTGGTTTGCGATGAGCCGGTATCGGCTCTGGATGTGTCGATTCAGGCTCAGATCATCAATCTTTTGAAGGAGCTGCAGGAAAAATATTCGCTGACGTACCTGTTTATTTCCCATGATCTGTCGGTGGTGGAGCATATTTCTGATACGGTAGGCGTTATGTACCTCGGAAATCTCGTGGAATACGGAAAGACGGAGGATATTTTCAGAAATCCGCTTCATCCGTACACGAAAGCGCTGTTCTCCGCGATACCGATACCGGATCCGAAGGCGAAGATGAACCGTATCGTGCTGGAAGGCTCCATTCCATCGCCGGCCAATCCGCCGAAGGGCTGCAAATTCCATACGCGCTGCGCACATTGTATGGAGAAGTGCAGGGAAGCGGCGCCGGAGCAGAAGGAGATAGAACCGGGACATTACGTGGTATGCCATCTCTATGATGAGTAA
>CAYLPF010000057.1:0-7359 GCA_964385485.1 uncultured Lachnospiraceae bacterium
GCTTCGTGGAACACTTAAGCGCAAGCGGTCCCCTGGAGGAATATCAGCCCCGGGATGCCGTCCTGATATCCAAAGACTGTTACTCTAAGACAAACGAAATTTGAAAAACTCCAAAGAAACCTCTTTTATTTTCGGATATTCTGTGTTACAATAGCTGACAGAGTCGGGAAAAGAGCGGTTTACCCGGTGGAATTTTACGAGGATAAGGAGAGTGCGGACATGAAACATATCAAGACACTGAATACAAAACCGTTGCAGAATACTCTGAAAAAGGGCGGCTGTGGCGAGTGCCAGACATCCTGCCAGTCAGCATGCAAGACATCCTGTACAGTAGGCAATCAGACATGCGAGAACAATAAATAAGATGAGTTCACTTGGTAAGCAGCGAACATACTTCGCTGCTTATCTATTGTTATGTGCAGAGCCGCGAGAGGAATGTTGCTGCAGAAGCAGCACGCGGCTCACGCGGGCGGATAGGGTTGATGACTCTCCCTATCCGATTGATAAGGGAAAGAGAGGAGCTTGGATGTGATCCATCAGTATAAAAATAATGGATACAACATCGTGTTGGATGTAAACAGTGGCTCTGTTCACGTAGTGGATGAACTCGTATACGATGTGGTTGCCTTGCTGGATGCGGGAAAGACTGAAGAGGAGGTCTGTTGCTCCCTGAAGGAGAAGTATTCCCGGGAGGATATTCTGGAGGCTGTTTCGGAGTGCCGGAAGCTGGAAGAGGATGGCGCACTGTTTACAGAAGATATTTATGAGAAGGCGATTACGGATTACAAGGCACGGAGGACTGTCGTTAAGGCGCTTTGCCTGCATATTGCCCACGACTGCAACCTTGCCTGCAAATACTGTTTTGCAGAAGAAGGGGAGTATCACGGCAGACGTGCTCTGATGAGCTATGAGGTGGGCAAAAAGGCGCTGGATTTCCTGATCGCCAATTCCGGAGACCGGAGGAATCTGGAGGTGGACTTCTTCGGCGGGGAACCGCTGATGAACTGGCAGGTCGTGAAGGATCTGGTGGCGTATGGACGAGAGCAGGAGAAGCTGCATAATAAAAATTTCCGGTTTACGCTGACTACTAACGGAGTGCTTTTAAATGACGGGATCATGGAATTCTGCAACCGTGAGATGGCGAATGTCGTGCTCAGTGTGGACGGACGGAAAGAGGTTCACGATCTTATGCGGCCGTTCCGAAAGGGCGCCGGAAGCTATGACCTGATCATGCCGAAGTTCAAAAAATTTGCGGACAGCAGGAATCAGCAGAAGTATTATGTGAGGGGAACATTTACCCATTACAATCTTGATTTTGCCAATGACGTCCTGCATCTGGCGGACGAGGGCTTCGAGCAGATCTCTGTGGAGCCGGTGGTGGCTCCGGCGACAGAGGAGTATGCTTTGAAGGAGTCTGACATTCCCGCTATTCTGTCGGAGTATGATAGGCTGGCAGCCGAGATGGTGAAGCGCGAAAAGGAAGGGAGAGGATTTACTTTCTTCCATTATATGATCGATCTGTCAGGCGGCCCCTGCGTATACAAGAGACTGTCAGGATGCGGCTCCGGTACGGAGTACCTTGCGGTGACGCCCTGGGGAGACCTGTATCCCTGCCATCAGTTCGTAGGGATCGAGAAGTATCGGATGGGAAATGTGGATGAGGGCATTACGCGGCCGGATATCGTGGATGAGTTCAAGTGCTGCAATGTCTATACGAAGGAAAAATGCCGGAACTGCTTTGCGAAGTTTTACTGCAGCGGAGGCTGCGCGGCGAATTCCTACAATTTCCACGGGACAATTCAGGACGCATATGATATCGGTTGTGAGCTTCAGCGGAAGCGTGTGGAGTGCGCAATTATGATAAAAGCGGCATTAGCAGATAATGCTGACAAAGAATAAAGGAGAAGTATCATGAACAAGAAGAAAGCGAAAATTGTTCTTGTCGGAATGATCGTACTGCTGGCATTGTTGATCTATACATCCGCAGTGGGTATCGGCAAGACAGGTACAGGTGCGGCAAGAAACATTACACTTGGGCTGGATCTTTCCGGCGGTGTGAGTATCACATATGAGGCAAAGGGAGATGAAGCTCCATCCTCAGAGGACATGAATGATACCATATACAAGCTGCAGCAGCGTGTACAGGGGTACAGCACTGAGGCACAGGTATATCAGGAAGGCTCTGACCGTATCAATATCGAGATCCCTGGCGTCAGCGATGCCAACGCGATCCTGACGGAACTGGGCAAGCCGGGGTCTCTGGAATTCCAGCTTGAGGACGGCACTGTTGTCCTGACAGGAACCCAGGTGGATACTGCGACGGCCAAGACGCAGCAGGATGAGATGGGCAACCGTGAATACGTAGTACAGCTTGAGCTGAATAAGGATGGTACGGAAGCTTTTGCAGAGGCCACTTCTGAGAATGTAGGAAATATTATTTATATTGTATATGACGATCAGGTGATCAGTTCGCCGGTGGTCAATGAGGCTATCACGGGGGGCACCGCTTATATTTCCGGTATGTCCACCGCGGAGGAGGCGCAGAACCTTGCTTCCTCGATCCGTATCGGTTCCCTCTCCCTGGAGCTGGAGGAGATCCGTTCCAATGTTGTGGGAGCACAGCTCGGCGAGGATGCGATCCGCACGAGCCTTATTGCCGGAGCGATCGGTATTGCCATTGTGATTCTATTCATGATATGGGCATATGCGCTTCCAGGCGTTGTGGCAGGACTTTCCCTGCTGATCTATGTCGGGTTGGATCTTGTGCTTTTGAACGCATTTGATATGACACTGACGCTTCCGGGTATTGCTGGTATCATCCTTTCCATCGGTATGGCAGTGGATGCGAACGTTATTATCTATGCACGTATCCGTGAGGAAATCGCAGAAGGAAAGTCTGTGAAAGCCTCTATCAAGACAGGCTTCCAGAAGGCTCTCTCCGCAATCCTTGACGGTAATATCACGACACTGATCGCAGCTTTCGTCCTGAACCTTATGGGTACCGGAAGCGTGAAGGGCTTCGCGCAGACGCTGGCTCTTGGTATCGTACTGTCCATGATCACTGCTTTGCTTGTATCAAGACTGCTTGTGAATGCACTGTACGAGCTGGGCTTTAAGGATGAAAAATATTATGGAAAGGCAAGGCAGCATGCGCCGATCGATTTCATTGGCAAGAAGAACATCTGTTTTCTTATCTCTCTTGTTTTGATCCTGGCCGGCCCGGTATTTATGGGTATTAATTCAGCGGCAGGAAACGGCGTGCTGAACCTCAGCATGGACTTTAAGGGCGGTACGCAGACGAGTATTAATTTTGACGAGGATCTCAGCATCGAGCAGCTTGACTCGGATGTGAAGCCGATCATCCGTGACGTGACGGGAGACGCGGAGATACAGACACAGAAGGTGGCTGGCTCTAATCAGGTATATATCAAGACGAGAGTGCTGACGGTGGATGAACGTGAAGAGGTTTCCGCGGCGCTCCAGGAGGCTTACAGCCTGGAAGAAAAGGATATTTCTTTTGAGACGATCTCCTCTACGGTAAGTAATGAGATGCGTCAGGATGCAGTCGTTGCAGTCATTATCGCGGCCCTCTGTATGCTGGTATATATCTGGTTCCGGTTCAAGGATATCCGCTTTGCGGGCAGTGCGGTCCTTGCGCTCCTGCATGACGTGCTTGTCGTATTTGCCTGCTATGCGGTAGCGCGGATTTCTGTCGGCAATACGTTCATCGCGTGTATGCTGACGATCGTAGGTTATTCCATCAACGCGACTATCGTTATCTTCGACCGGATCAGGGAGAACCTTGGCCTGATGAAGAAAGCGTCTCTGGCAGAGATCGTAAATACAAGTATCACACAGACGCTCACCAGAAGTATCTATACGACCTTCACGACCTTTATCATGATCGCCGTATTGTATGTACTGGGCGTGGCTACGATCAAGGAGTTCGCGCTTCCGCTGATCGTGGGCGTTCTGGCCGGAGGATATTCCTCTGTATGCATTACAGGCGCATTGTGGTACATTATGAAAAAGGGTGCGAAAACCGCATAGGCCGTTATTGTTTTTCCGGAACAGTGCTGTTTTCGGCAAAATGAGATTCGAAGATACAGGGCTGCCGTATACTATGCGGCAGCCCATCCTGGTGTACCCGCCAGGCGCACCAGGCGTAGAATCCTGCTCTGCAGGATTCTATTTAAATGGAGAAAGTATGACGGAGTTTAAGAAAAAGGAAAAATGGTTTGTTGCGGCAAAAAAAGCCGATTTCAAAGAAATTGCACAGAAATATGGGATCGACCAGGTGACTGCGCGGCTCATCCGCAATCGCGGTGTGATCGGGGATGAAGCGATTTCTGCTTATCTTTACGGGTCGATGGAGCAGATGCATTCTCCGAAGCTGCTGAAGGGCGCACAGGAGGCTGCACAGCTCCTGAAACAGAAGATTGACGAAGGACAAAAGATCAGGATCATCGGGGATTATGATATTGACGGGGTTAATGCCACTTACATCCTGTACCGCGGTATTACACTGTGCGGAGGAGATGTAGATTATGAGATCCCGGACAGGATGAAGGACGGGTACGGGCTGAATATCCATCTGCTGGAGCTGGCTCTGAAGGAGAAGATTGATACTGTTATTACGTGTGATAATGGCATTTCCGCCATGGAGGAGATCGCGTTTGCCAGGGCAAATGGGCTGACGGTGATCGTCACGGATCATCATGAACCGAGATTTGAAGAGAATGGGGAAGAGCGCACGTATATCCTGCCGGAGGCTGACGTTCTGGTGAATCCGAAACAGCCGGAATGCGGATATCCCTACAAGAAGCTGTGCGGGGCGGCGGTGGCATGGAAGGTCATGTGCCTTCTGTTTGAGGTCTGCGGCATCCCGTTTCAGAGGGCGGAAGAACTGCTTCCTTTTGCAGCTTTTGCCACGGTAGGGGATGTCATGGATCTGGATGGAGAAAACAGGATCATCGTGAAGGAAGGGCTGAAACGGCTTCCCGGGACGAAAAATGAGGGGCTGAGGGCTCTGATCCAGGTGAACGGCCTTGATGTCAATAATATTACATCGTACCATATCGGCTTTGTCCTGGGACCGTGTATTAACGCCAGCGGGCGGCTGGACACGGCGAAACGCTCCGTAAAGCTTTTGCTGACAGAGGATCCCAGGGAAGCAATGGAGCTGGCGGTCCGCCTGAAGGAGCTGAACGACGAGCGGAAAGCGATGACACAGAAGGCGGTGGAGGATGCGTGCCGCCTGATGGAAGACGGAAAATTCTCCGCGGATAAAGTGCTGGTGGCTTATCTGCCGGATTGCCATGAGAGCATCGCCGGTATCGTCGCAGGAAAGCTGCGTGAGCTGTATTATCGCCCGGTTTTTGTGGTAACGGACGGAGAAGAGATGGCGAAGGGCTCCGGACGTTCGATCGAAGCGTACTCGATGTTTGAAGAGATGGTCAGATGCGGCGACCTTTTTGTAAAATATGGAGGCCATCCGATGGCTGCCGGTTTTTCTCTGAAGCGGGAGCGTATTGATGAGATGAGAAAGCGCCTGAACGCGAACTGCACTTTAAGCGAGGCGGATCTGACGGAAAAGGTTTCCATCGACGTGCCGATGCCGCTCGACTACATAACGGAGAAAGTCGTAGAAGAGCTTTCACTTTTGGAGCCTTTTGGGAAAGGAAATGAAAAGCCGCTGTTTGCGGAGGCCGGGCTCACACTGCTGAACGCCAGGATCCTGGGTAAAAACAGAAATGTACTGAAGCTGCGGGTTGTGAACCGGTCAGGCTGCGTTATGGACGCCCTGTATTTCGGTGATCCTGACGAGATGCGCGGATATCTGGTCCAGAAGTATGATGAGCGCCGTGTGCAGGAACTGTTCTGGGGCAGGGACAGCGGCCTGACACTCGATGTCACGTATTATCCATCGGTGAATGAGTATATGGGCCGCCGTACCCTGCAGATCGTCATTAAAAATTATCGGTAATTCTTGACAAAGCCCAGTGAAAGGGCATAGAATATTTAGGAGTTTCAGGACGAAAAACAACTGGAGGAGTGAAAAAATGGCAGTACCTTACAATCACAGAGCCATTGAGATGAAATGGAGAAAAAACTGGGAAGAACACCCGGTGAATGTAGATGATGGCAAGAAGCCGAAATACTATTGTCTGGACATGTTTCCGTATCCGTCCGGAAGCGGCATTCACGTAGGCCACTGGAGAGGGTACGTTATTTCTGATGTTTGGAGCCGCTACAAGATGATGCAGGGTTATTATCTGATCCATCCCATGGGATGGGATGCTTTTGGCCTTCCCGCTGAGAACTATGCGATCAAGAATGGGATCCATCCGGCAAAGGCGGTGAAGGAAAATGTAGCGCATTTTAAAGAGCAGTTAAATCAGATCTCCGCGATCTACGACTGGGACCGTGAGGTCAATACGACGGATCCGGAGTTCTACAAATGGACGCAGTGGATCTTTGTGAAGATGTTCAAGGAGGGTCTTGCCTACGAGAAGGAATTTCCGATCAACTGGTGCCCGTCCTGCAAGACTGGCCTGGCGAACGAGGAAGTGGTCAACGGCTGCTGTGAACGCTGCGGCACCGCCGTTACGAAGAAGAACCTGCGTCAGTGGATGCTGCGCATCACGAAGTACGCGGACAGGCTGCTGAACGACCTGGACAAGCTGGACTGGCCTGAGAAGGTTAAGAAGATGCAGACTGACTGGATCGGGAAATCCTACGGCGCTGAGGTGGATTTTCCGGTAGAGGGAAGAGATGAGAAGATCACGGTCTATACCACGAGACCGGATACGCTGTACGGCGCTACTTTCATGGTACTGGCTCCGGAGCATACTCTGGCAGCTTCCCTTGCGACGCCGGAGACGAAGGAAGCCGTAGATAAATATATCTTCGATTCCTCCATGAAGTCCAATGTAGACCGCCTTCAGGATAAGGAGAAGACAGGCGTGTTTACCGGCACATACGCGATCAATCCGCTGAACGGCGCGAAGATACCGATCTGGCTGTCTGATTACGTACTGGCAGATTACGGTACGGGCGCGATCATGTGCGTACCGGCCCATGATGACCGTGATTTTGAGTTCGCAACGAAGTTTCATATTCCGATCATTCAGGTGATTGCGAAGGACGGAAAAGAGATTGAAAATATGACAGAGGCTTATACCGATGCCGTTGGCACCATGATCAATTCCGGTGAGTGGAACGGCATGGAGTCTGCTGTATTGAAGAAAGAAGCTCCTCATATCATTGAGAAGCGCGGACTGGGCCGTGCTACGGTCAACTACAAGCTGCGTGACTGGGTATTTTCCCGTCAGCGCTACTGGGGCGAGCCGATCCCGA
>CAYLPF010000058.1:0-7337 GCA_964385485.1 uncultured Lachnospiraceae bacterium
ACAACCCGGATGCATTTCACGTCTTTATCCATGCTCCGGTTTCATTTAAAGCGGATCGGATTGTCCGCCTTTACGGAGAGAGCGAGAAAGACCCTGAGGAAAGATTAGCCGCGAAAGATAAAAAACGCAGCGTCAATTATAAGCACTATACCGGGAGGGAATGGGGCGTATGCCAGAACTATAACCTTTCTCTCGACAGTGGTACTATTGGCATTGACAAATGCGTATCCGTCATTGTTGATCTTGTCAAGGAAGATCAGAAAGACTGACTGCCCGGGAAAGAGATACGGCAGCTGTAATCACATTTCAGAGACCCGGCCCTGACGGAGAAAATACAGTCCCGTTGCCGGCTCAAGGTCGATGGCGGATCTGTCTCGTATAATAAGGGGCTGTGAAAAATGACTATCTCATTTTTTCACAGCCCCTGTTTTTTTCAGATCTGGAGCGCCGCCAGAAGCTCGTCCAGAACGGCTCCGCAGTCTCCGACTATCTTGTAATTTGAGATGTCAAAGCACATTGCCGCATCATCGCTGTTTACATTGATGATCATGCCGCTGTCCTTCATACCGCACGCGTGCTGGCCTTCCCCTGAAACTCCGAACCCGATATACAGCTTCGGCTTTATCGTTTTCCCGCTTGTGCCTACCATAGCGCTTTCATTCGGATAATAGCCCAGGTCGGAAAGCGGTCTTGTGTAGCACATGGAAGCCCCGATACCTGCTGCAAATTTTTTCACCTTTTCCAGATTTCCGGAAGCGGCGGCGCCCAGTCCGGCACAGACTGCCACCTCCGCCGCCTCGATCGGTATTTCAGACATTTCTGCCATTTCCTCCGCGATAAGCGCTACGCCGTGTCCATGCGCATCCAGTCCCTCCATATGTATTTCCTGCACCTCGGCATCCTTTGGCTGCAATGCCGTCCGGTCAAATACGCCAGGCTTTACGCTTGCCATGACTGGTCTGGATCTTGGGATCACAATCTCGCTCATGAGTTTCCCGCCAAATGCGGGAGTAATCATGTGCAGGACGCCGTCCTGATCGAGCCTGAGATCTGTACAATGCGCATCCAACCCGGTGTTAAGCCTCGCGGCAACGCCCGGAGCGACTTCTGAGCCGATGCCGGATGCGGCGATGAAGAACAGATCCGGCTTCCGCTCCATAGCCAGATCCGCGAGCGCCTGCGTATAGAGCTGCGGATTGTAAGATGCCAGCGTGTCATTGACCACTGAGATGACTCTGTCCGCCCCACTGTTTTTAAGCTCCCGGGCCGCATCCGGCGCACCAAGTATGACCGCAGTGAGAATGTGATTGCCGCCCAAAGCTGAATAGACATCATCTATTTTCGACAGGATCTCATAAAAGGAGGAGGCCACGACTCCATGATTCTGTTCCGCAAAAATCCATATGTCTTTTTTTACACAATCTTCTTTCATGCCATCTTCCCCCCTCACTGATTAATATACGCATTGATAATTTTTAAAAGCTCTGCCGCTTTTTCACTGTTCTCGCCTGTAATTTCCACACAGTCCCGGTGGAAATCAGCATCCGCAAAGCCCACCGCTTGGGTAGGCGACCCGGCAAGCCCGATCCTGCTTTCATCCAGGCCCGGCAGATCTGCCGCCGTAAATGTTGTAAGCGGCTTCTTTTTCGCTGAAAATATACCCATTACAGAAGGATGCCTTACGGTATTCAGCCGTTTTGTCACGCCGATGACAGCCGGAAGCTTTATGCGGTATGTATTCGTCATGCCGTCTGTTATCTCTTTTTTTACAAGCGCACTGTCCTCTGTTTTCATCTCAAAGGTTATCACATCTGTAATGTGCGGCAGATTGAGACATTCTCCGAGCTGTGTCGGGACATGGGCAGTCGCACCGTCGTCGCTGGCGTTCCCAAGCAGGATTAAGTCAAAATTTCCTGCTTTTCTGACACCCTCTGCTAATGTGTAAGATGTTGCCAGTGCGTCAGCGCCGCCAAATTTCCGGTCACTTAAGAGCACTGCCGCATCACAGCCATAGCTCAGGCCCTCCCGGAGCTGTTTCTCTATGGCCGGCGGTCCCATAGAGATCAGGGTAATATTCCCGCCAAATTTTTCTTTTAATTGCAGGGCAAGCTCAACCGCGTGTAAATCCGCAGAGCTGATAACAGATTCTACTCCCTCACGTACAAGAGTTTTTGTCTCCGGATCCAGCCTGATCAGACTGTACTTCTCCGGATCCGGTGAGACCTTTATGCATACAGCAATATTTAAGGCCATGTTCTGCGCCTCCTATCCCAGATGGTTTGCAATAAATTCCTGCACATGCGGCAATGCGAAGCATGCGATAGAATTGATTTTCGCATCCCGCAGGTAACGCTCCACACCATTTTCTACAATGACACCGTTGCCGCCATGTAAGGTAATACACTCGCTTGCGACATGCTCAAATACCTTTGCTGCCTGAAGCTTGCACATCCACCCATGCTGTACAGACTGCGGATCCTGCTTATCCATCTCTTCAAGCGTCGCGAACACAAGGCATTTCAGTTTCTCAATCTCCATCGAAAGCTCCGCGAAGGTAAAACGCATAGCCTGATATGCGTCGAAGATGCATTGATCCCCATGCATTCTTTCATGGGCGTATTTCAATGTTTTTTCATAGACCCCTTCTGCGGCGCCGAGCGCACCCGCTGCCACCAGGACAGCGATCCCGCCGCCTCCCATGTAGGTCATCTCAGGCGAGCTATCCATTGACAGAAGCAGATTTTCCTTTGGCACTGTGCAGTTATTAAAATAGAGCTGCCCCGTGGATGAGCCGTGCCATCCGATCTTGTTCTCTATATGGCCCACTTTGAACCCCGGCGTATCCTTATGGACGAGGATATAACTGAACTCTCCCATCGGAGGCTCATACGGTTTCGGAGTCTTCAGGCTTACGAGATAGTATTCCGCATTCCCTGCATTTGTGCAGAATATCTTGCTGCCGTTGATCACGATATCTCCATTTTCGTTCCACTGGAAGGCTGTTTTATAAAGCGGCATCATCGTCTGCCCCGCAGGCTCGCACTGGGCTGTCGCCATCACAAAATCCCCATTCACAATTGGCTTTATTACCTTTTCATTCACCATCGGATTCTGGAGCATGGTCAGAAGGCTTGTACCCGCGTACTGTGACGCAAGCGCATTGGCCACACAATTCGATTCCTTCCCAATCTCCTCCAGGCAGATACCAAATTCCACCCACTTAGGCCCATAGCCGCCGCACGCCTCCGGTATGATCAATCCTGTGATGCCAAGCTCTGCGGCTTTCTTCAATATTTCATGGGGATAGGCGTCTGTCTCCTCCATCGTCTTTACAAATGGGGCAATCTCTTTCTGTGTGAAATCCCTCGCCATCTTTTGCAGCATTTCACGTTCTTCATTCATGTACCACATATTTTTCCTCCTACTGCTGCTGCGCCGCCATAGCAAACATCTCGCCCAGCGTCTCAAACGGATAAGTGATCAGCTCCATATAGAATCCGAAAGCTGCTTTTGTATCAAACAAAGCTTCCTGGATCGGTTCATTATCATAGTGCTCCAGCTTTTTCCAGCCGTGTTCTTCCATAAACGCCGTCGCCTCATCCAGATCCTCCACCTTGAAGCATATGCTGAATACCCCTTTTTCTGTCTTTGCCAGCTTGCCGGACCACGTGCTGTTATCAGGGTCTGTGGACTGGAATGCCTCTATGCCTACCGGAAACGGCTCATAAGCCACAACACTTCCATAATCAGGCATTGGGCTGTTCATGACGGGATCCCTGCCAATCAATGCCGTAAGGTTTTTCACAAAATCATCAAAGTTCTCTGGCTTGACGTGCATATGGTCAAACCGTATAATTTTTAGTCCGTTCATTTTTTCCTCCTATTTGTATGTCTTCTCAGCCATTTCTTTCTGCTCCGGTGTGCGGAAGTCGCCCTTTGGCATCCCGGGAATACCTGTCCAGCGCGGGATTGCCGGATGCTCCGGATCCTCATATAACTGAATTACATTGCCTTCCCTGTCAAAGAATGCAAATGACATACATCCCGGCGCCGCTTCCCACGGCTCGCTCTGGGCGCGGTATCCATTTTCCTCTACCACCCATTTGTACCACGCATGAATGTCTTCAACGGCAAACCCTTGCTCTGTGTGGCCGGTATAGCCGTAATCTGTAGTGCCTGTGAGCGGCTCATTGTTCATATTTCCGCTGACGATGACCTCCGGAAATATCGGATGGCACAGCTCGATGGGCGCGCCTTTTCCATTGTCCAGCGTGGCGATTTCCCAGACATGGTCGATGTCATCCCGGAAAACCTTGCTGGATCCGACATCGGAAGGAGTAATATCGTTTGGAACGATCAGCCTGCTTGTAAGCTCCAGCCCCAGTACGTCGCTGTAAAGATGGATCGCCTCGTCCATGTCCTTTACTGTTGTCATCTGATGGTGCAAACTTCCCACCTGCATTTTCTTCTCAGCCATTTTTAATGCCCTCCTGCTTTTTAATTTTTATATTTTATTTCATGTTATTGGCCGCCTGCTGCAAAGTCAATCCACGGTTTGTCGGATTTATAGCGTCTCCTATATCGACAAAAATCCCGGAGCACTGTCTGTGCTTCCGGGATAGAAAATATGTCTGGGTATTATGCTGTGTAGTGATTTGCGGCATATCGGAAAGCCGCATATAGTTTCCGGCGTGCTTCCTTTCCGAGCGGCTTGTTTGCGGCGACCGCATCAAATCCATGAAAACCGCCGGGATATACGTCTAAATGGCATTCAATTCCGGCCTCCTTCAGCTTTTCAAAATAAATGCGGGTCTCATCATAAAAAGGCTCGACGCTGCCGACGTAAGAGTACGCAGGCGGAAGATTGCTGAAATCCTCCAGGCGGGAGGGCGCCGCATAGCAGGGAACATCAGGCGTTTTGTAAAGTGGTCCAAGATATAATCTCCAGGCGAGTTCATTGCTCCTGGAGTTCCATATCGGTGCATCGTTATCCTTGGCAGATGGCGTGATGCCTCTGTCATCAAGCATGGGGAAGAGAGGCATCTGGAACGCAATCTTTACTTCCCCCCGGTCTCTTGCCAGAATAGCCAGAGCAGCGGCCAGACCGCCGCCTGCACTTTCACCGACAACAAAAATCTGATCCTTCCTCGCGCCATATTTTTCCGCATTGTCCCGCAGCCATAAAAGCGCGAGATAAGCGTCATCCAGAGCGGCAGGGTATGGCGCATCCAACGCCAGAGTATAATCCGGCGCGACCATCAGGCAGTCTGCAGCGCCCATTAACCGTTCCATAAATTCAATCTTTTCTTCCGGGGTTCCCAGAACATAGCCGCCGCCGTGCAGAAAAAGAACGGCAGGCATCTGTGACGCCTCGTGATCCGGCGTCAGAATGAGTGTCCGCATTTTGGTCTGATCCGGACGCGAGAGGAAGATTTTTTCCATATGAGCGCTTTTGGTTCGGGCTTTCTCAATTTTCTTCGCGCTGGAATCCCGCGATTTCCGGAAACCCTCCTCGGAAACATTCTTTGTAAAATGCCGCAGAACGGAGCCGATCAGGCGCACATCTTTATGGATCATCTTATTTGTTACTTTCATAATTGAGCGTCACCTGCCTGTTCATCAAAATCAAAAAATATTTGCTGCATATTTGCTTAAAAAACAGCATATATAATTGCGCAAATCACATTTTAATTCTACTTTGGATAAAGTCTTTTTCAATCCATGCTTTGTCGGATGTTTTACAGCAAAATGCCGTCAATTTGCGGATAACCTCAGGTTCCTTTTCTGTGTGTCAATTCATAAAGCTGGATACACATGCGGATATACAGCCGCTGCTGCGGCGTATCCAGGTCAATAAGTGAATGTATTTTTTCCAGACGCGCCATAACGGAGCTGCGGTGCAGATAAAGCTGCTGCGCGGTTTTGGAGGCGTTCATCTCATTTTCCAGATAGATTTCGAGCGTTTTCAGATAATCAGTATTGCCGGGGTACTGGATGAGAGCCAAAAGCCCTTCCGGCATCACATCCTCCGGGTCAAATTCCCCACAGGAGTGCTGCAGCATATAAAAAAGCGCCTGTTCAGAGAAAAAATACAGTTTATCAGAGCTTTCAAAGTCATATTGCGCTCCTGTTCTGATGGCATTCTGCGCCTGGGCATAATAGGTTCTGGCACGGAAAATATCCGGGAAGGATTCGCTGACACCAGCCTGAAAATTCATGTCGGATAAAAACGGCGGCAGCTTTTCCGTAAGGATATCCCGGACGCTTCCATTTTTGGGAGACGCCATAAAAAGGACGATTGAGTTTTGAAACAATAGTGACAGGCAGGAGGGCAGGAGCTTCTCCAGCTTACTTCTCAGATACTCCTCAGGAAGATTTTTCCCGCGGTTTATGCTGGTGATGACGACGCAGTTCCAGCGTCTGCCGGAGAGGCCGGAAAAAGCAGGGTTCCGTTCCAGCAGATCAAGTGCGCGCTCCAGGTCGCTTTGGCTTACCGGCATGCAGTTTAAAATCTGCTCAAAGATCGTATTGACAGTGGCAAAGCTGCTGGCCGGATCCCGTGACTGATCAGCCAAGGCTTTTCCGATGTAACCGGCGAACTGGTTAAAAAGAAGAAAATCACTTTCCCGGAAGCTGCGGTAATCCTCGGACAGAGCGCAGACGCCCATATATGTATCCCGCAGATAAAGATTGACACAATAATTATTTCTGTCGTTACTCTGGTACTTATATGGTTTCCGGATCCCCATCATCTGCTGATAGTCCTTCTGAAAGAAGGAAGAAAAAGCTTCAGGGATCTCTTCGAATATGTCAGACATTTCAGGCCCTTCAGCTTTTGCATCTGTTCTGGTCTGGCAGTATGCAATTACCTTAAGGCGATAATCCACTACGATGATGCGGTTTTGCAGGATCGGGATGCTGATCCGCATCATTTCCTTGATATCGCCATGCTGCTCCAGAAGATCACGCATCTTTGAGTCCCATTGAATGATCTCTTCAAAAATCTGCTGTACCCGATTAAAAACGGAAAAGATATCTGCATTTGCGTCGGCAACATAAAACACCTCTCCGGCGTAGCTTTGGCGAAATGGCACAGGGCGTCTCCCAAGGCAGATGTAAAGACATTTCCGGGAAGGGGCAGAGGGGAGATCCTGCGCCCTTAAAACATAGACTCTGTTTTCTTCCGGCTGTATATTTGCCTGATAAAATGCGGGGAACAAAAGAGGCCGGTTCCCCATGCTTTGTCCATATATCTCTATTTTCCAGTTCTTGCGCAGCAGATCCAGTAAAAGTTCAGATGTAATCGTCATAAAAATCCCCCCAGATTTTGACTTTTT
>CAYLPF010000059.1:0-7335 GCA_964385485.1 uncultured Lachnospiraceae bacterium
CACCGACAGTACTGGAGGCGATGCTTCCGTATTTCTCAGAGTATTACGGAAACGCGTCCAGCATTTACAGCATCGGTGCAAAGAGCAAAGAAGCGATCACGCACAGCAGGGAGACGATCGCGGCTACACTGGGAGCGAAGCCGGAGGAGATCTATTTTACAGCGGGCGGCTCTGAGTCAGACAACTGGGCTCTGAAGGCGACGGCAGAGGCTTATGCGTCCAAAGGAAAGCATATCATTACATCGAAGATCGAGCACCATGCGATCCTTCATACGTGTGAATACCTGGAAAAACGCGGCTATGAAGTGAGCTATATCGATGTGGACGAAAATGGCGTGATCAAGCTGGATGAGCTGGAAAAAGCCATCCGCCCGGATACGATCCTGATCTCTGTCATGTTCGCGAACAATGAGATCGGTACGATCCAGCCTGTCAGGGAGATAGGCGAGATCGCCAGAAAACATGGTATCCTGTTCCACACAGACGCCGTCCAGGCATACGGACAGGTACCGATCGATGTGGATGAGCTGAATATCGATATGCTCAGCTCCAGCGGCCACAAGATCTGCGGCCCGAAGGGCATTGGCTTTCTGTATATCCGCAAGGGCGTCAAGATCCGTTCCTTCATACATGGGGGAGCACAGGAGCGCAAGCGCCGTGCAGGCACGGAAAATGTTCCGGGCATCGTAGGTTATGGTCAGGCAGCGCAGGAAGCGGTTTCCACCATGAAGGAGCGGACTGCGAAGGAGATCGAGCTGAGAGATTATCTGATCGACCGTATCTTAAAGGAGATCCCGTATACGAGACTGAACGGACACCGGACTATGCGCCTCCCGAATAATGCGAATTTCAGCTTCCAGTTTATCGAGGGCGAATCATTGCTGATCATGCTGGATATGAAAGGCATCTGCGGTTCCAGCGGCTCTGCCTGCACTTCAGGTTCCCTTGATCCGTCTCACGTACTGATGGCCATCGGCCTGCCGCATGAGATCGCGCACGGTTCCCTCCGTCTGACGCTCGGCGCGGAGACGACAAAGGAAGATATCGATTATGTCATCGAGAATACAAAGGCAATTGTAGAGCGGCTGCGCAGCATGTCTCCGCTTTACGAGGATTTCGTAAGAAAGTCACAGGCAAAATAGGATTGCAGACCTGACATGGAACAGAAATAAAGGTTTTCAAAACGTACAGCGCTTTGAAAGCGGTACAGGACAGCATATAAGATGGAGGAAAAATATATGTACTCAGAAAAAGTTATGGACCATTTTCAGCATCCAAGAAATGTAGGAGAGATCGAGAATGCCAGCGGTGTCGGCACAGTAGGAAACGCGAAGTGCGGCGATATCATGAGGATGTATCTTGATATAGATGACAATGGAATTATTCAGGATGTCAAATTCAAGACATTTGGCTGCGGCGCTGCTGTAGCTACCAGCAGTATGGCGACAGAGCTTGTCAAAGGAAAGTCGATCCAGGAGGCTCTGGCGGTAACAAATAAGGCGGTTATGGAGGCTCTTGACGGACTTCCGCCGGTGAAGGTACACTGTTCTTTGCTGGCTGAGGAAGCGATCCATGCGGCTCTGTGGGATTACGCAGAAAAGCACGGTATCAAGATCGAGGGACTTTCCAAACCGAAGTCTGATATCCATGAGGGCGAAGAAGAAGGCGAGGACTATTAAGGACTTTTCCGGAGGATGTGGATGCCGGATGAAATGGGAAGGTAAGACGCTGGACGGAGTGTCAGAAACGTGCGAAGCTGCCGATGAGAATGCCATGAGGGAGAGCTTGGAAATATGAAAAAGAAAAAAGTGGTCGTCGGCATGTCGGGCGGCGTAGATTCGTCAGTTGCCGCTTATCTTTTAAAAGAGCAGGGGTTTGATGTGATCGGCGTGACCATGCAGATCTGGCAGAAGGAAGAGGAAGAAACTGTCAGTGAAAATGGCGGATGCTGCGGCCTGAGCGCTGTGGAGGATGCCAGACGGGTCGCGCAAAAGCTTGGGATACCCCATTATGTGATGAATTTCAGGGACGAATTTGAGGATAAAGTCATCCGGTATTTTATGGAGGAATACCTGGCCGGCAGAACTCCGAATCCATGCATTGCCTGCAACCGTTACGTCAAATGGGAATCGCTGCTTAGAAGAAGCCTGCAGATCGGTGCGGATTATATAGCAACCGGCCACTACGCCCGGGTCGCAAAGCTGGCAAACGGGCGGTATACGCTGCAGCGGTCGGCTGCGAAGGACCAGACGTATGCGCTTTACAATCTGACACAGGAACAGCTGGCACATACTCTGATGCCGGTGGGATATTATGAAAAAAGCCGGATCCGGGAGATCGCGGATGAGATTGGCCTTTCTGTTGCACATAAGCCGGACAGCATGGAGATCTGCTTCGTGCCGGATCAGGATTATGCCGGATTTATCAGCAAAAACAGCGGAAGAGACATACCGGAGGGTAATTTTGTGACCACTGACGGAACGGTCATCGGCAGGCATAAGGGGATCACGCATTATACGGTGGGCCAGCGCAAGGGCCTGAACCTCTCCATGGGAAGGCCGGTATTCGTGGTAGAGATACGTCCTGAGACAAATGAGGTGGTCATTGGGGACAGCGCGGATGTCTTTACTGACAGGCTGATCTGTTCCAAACTGAATTTCATGAGTGTGGAGGACATTACGGAAGATACCCGCGTACTTGCAAAGATACGCTATAATCACGGCGGTGCGGGGGCTGTACTTCGGAAAACCGGGCCGGATGAGGCGGAGGTGCTTTTTGACGGGCCGGTGCGTGCTGTGACGCCGGGACAGGCTGTCGTATTTTATGACGGTGATTACGTACTGGGCGGCGGGACGATCATGAAGGGCTGAAAAGGCAGGCGCTGTTTTCAAAGGCAGGATCGTCTGAAGCAGCACTGCAGGTGAGCATTTTGCAGGGGTGGCTGAAAGGTGTAAAAGTGTGATGGAATACAGGAACAGAAGCGGCAGCCGGTATGCAGATAAAAACAGGAGCCGCAGTGTGTCAGGGCGCAGAAGACGGCGCAGGCGAAATAACAGGCAGCTTTTGTATATTTGTATTATTGTCTTTCTGGTATTGCTTATCATATGCGGCGCCGGGACGCTGATCTTATATCGGAGCAGCCATAAGGAGGCTCCGCAGGTGAGTGCGGATCTGGAGAGCCTGGACAGTCCTTATGCCGTGCTGATGGATGGAGAGACCGGGGAAGTGATCGCGTCGAAAAGGGGAGATGAGAAGATTTTTCCTGCCTCCATGGTGAAGATCATGACGGTGCTGACAGCGATCGAGCATATCAAAAATCTGGATGAGACGATTACGATGTCCTATGATTATTATGATGCGCTGTATGAGCAGGATGCCTCCAGGGCAGGCTTTGAACCCGGGGAAGAGGCGGTGATACGCGACCTGCTGTATGGGGCGATCCTCCCGTCCGGCGCGGAATGCTGCATGGAACTGGCGCTTCAGGCGGCAGGCTCAGAGAGCGCGTTTGTAGAGCTGATGAACGGGAAAGCAGTGGACCTCGGGCTGACACAGACCCACTTTACGAACTGTACCGGCCTGCACAGCGATGACCAGTATTCGACGGCGGCAGAGATCGCTGAGATATTGCGGGAAGCGCTGAAAAATAAGACATTTTATCAAGTATTTACTGCCGATAGTTATACAGTGCGGGCTACCCAGGTGCACCCGGATGGTTTTACCTTCTACAGTACCATGTTCAAAAGTATGGAATCCCCGACCGTGATCGGCGGAGAGATAGAAGGCGGAAAGACGGGCTACACCGATGAGGCCGGCCACTGCCTTGCAAGCATGGCGGAAATCGGCGGCCGGGAATATATCCTGGTGACAGCGGGCTGGGCTTCTGATCCCTGCACGGAGCAGTATCATATTAATGATGCGTTTTTAGCGTACAATCAGGTGGGGAGGAGTATAGCGTCATAAAAGGGGACAGGACTGTTTGAGATAGAAGATACGGCAGATGAGGACGTGGAATGATTAAAGTATTTTTGGTGGAAGATGAAGTGGTGATGCGCAACGGCATCAAGAATAATATCCCATGGGAGCGGGAGGGCTTTACATTCGCCGGGGAGGCGAGCGACGGAGAGCTTGCGTACCCGCTGATCCTGAAGGAGAAGCCGGATATTCTGATCACAGATATACGGATGCCGTTCATGGATGGGCTGGAGCTGAGCAGGCTCGTGAAGCAGGAGCTTCCGCAGATCAAGATCATCATCCTGAGCGGCTACAATGATTTTGACTACGCCAAGACCGCGATCGGGATCGGCGTTACGGACTATCTGCTGAAGCCGGTCGGCTCCGCAAAGCTGCTTGAGGCGGTGAAGCGGGTTGCCGGCATCATTGAGACGGAGCAGGAGAATGAACGGATCCTCAGGCACTACCGCAAGGAGATGGAGGAGAGCGTCCGGCTGGAAAAATACCGTCTCTGGAGCGAGCTCGCTTCGAACCGCCTCTCTACGGAGGAGCTTCTTCAGCGGGGTGAGAAGCTGGGAATTGACTTTACAGCGCCCGCGTATCTGCTCCTTCTGTTTAAGGTGTCGCAGGGCGGAGACGCGTCCGGCTGTTCGAAGGAACTGATGGAGGCTTCTGACCAGATCGCACAGTTTGCGGAGCAGTGGGAGCAGGTGCTTCCATTTGACCGGAGCCCGGAGGGGTGGGCTTTCCTGATCAAAGGGGCGTCGGACGATGAACTGCATGGGCGGCTGGCGTTCGGACAGGAACGTATGACGGGGATCGTTGCAAAGTACCCGGATCTGGAATATTTCGGAGGCGTCGGCACGCCTGTGTACAGCATCGGGGATATCCGCGTTTCTTATCTCGCGGCGGCGAAGGCGTTCTCATCCCGGTTCTTCACCGGGGCGAACCGGATGGTGGAGGCAGACAGCTTTGCGAAGCTCCATGAGAGGGAGCAGATCGATATCCGCAGCCTGAAATCGAAACGGGAAGGGCAGGAACTGGTGGAGAAATTCCTGAAAAGCGGGCTGCAGGATGAGGTGCCGGATTTCCTGGAGGAATATTTCCGCAGCGAAGGGGAAGAAAACATCAAGTCATTTTTGTACCGGCAGTATCTGGTTATGGATCTGTATTTTATTGTGAAGGATTTTCTGGGAACGCTGGGGCTGTGCGTGGAGGATCTGGATGAGCAGTGCCGGGACATCAACCGGATCGTGACGGAGAGCGCTTCTGTGGAAGGGGCAATCGAACAGCTCAAGGAACTGTTCAGGAATGCCCTGCGCCTGCGGGACGGCAATTCCCGGAAAAAATACAGTGCGCTTCTCGAGGAGGCAAAGACGTATATCCAGGAGAATTACCAGAAGGAAGAGATGTCTTTGCAGAATGTCGCGGCGAAGGTGAATATCAGCCCGAACTATTTCAGCGCGATCTTCAGTGCGGAGGTCGGGAAGACGTTTATCGAGTATCTGACGCAGGTGCGGCTTGAAAAGGCGAAGGAGCTGCTGGTCTGCTCTCCGATGCGCACGGCGGAGATCGGATACGAGATCGGATATAAGGATTCTCATTATTTCAGCTATATCTTTAAGAAGGTGGTTGGCTGCAGCCCGAAGGAGTACCGGAACCGGAGAAAAGAATAGGAGCGGGGCATATGGAACGGAAAAAATCATCCCTGGCGCGGCAGCTTCGCATATTGCTTGCCGTCTGTTTTATACCGTTTGCGTTTATGGTTATCTTCCTGCTTCTGATGGCGTATCACGTCTCGGAGCGGTACGATGTGATCGTGGACAAGATCACGAAGGCGAATATGTACAATATCGAGATGAAGGAGGAAGTGGACTACACGATGTACGTCATCGTGGTCAATTCAGAACGCGCGCAGGAGCTGGTAGATACGGAGCTTCCCTATAAGCTGATCTCCGGGGCAAGGGAGACGTTTGGCGAACTTGGGGAACAGGCGGAAGATGAATATGAGCGCGGCCAGGTAAATGTGATCCTGAAGTGCCTGAATTCACTGGAGAACGGCGTCCGTGAGATCGTGCAGGATGCGCGGACAACGGGGATGTATGAGACAAATATGGAACGGCTTGACCTGAATATCCGCATCCTGACAGAACTGATTCAGGAGAATATCCAGAAATATATTTATTATGAATCCACCAACCTGCAGTCTCTGAAGAAAAAGGTCGGAGGAGAGATGCGGCAGGCGTTTCTTATGAGTACCGCACTCAGCGTGGTGACACTTTTCGGGGCCCTGATTTTAAGCCAGAGAATTTCAAAAAATCTGACGGGCGGCATCCAGTCGCTCCGTGCAGTGACAAAGAAAGCGGGGCATGGCGATTTTACTGTGCGGGCGGAGCTCTCAGAACGGTACGAGGAACTGGCAGACCTGGAGCTCGGCTTCAACAATATGGTGGAGCGTATCGGGCATCTGGTGGAGGATATCAGGGAGGAGCAGCTCAACCTGCGGCTTACCGAGCAGAAGCTTCTTCAGGCGCAGATCAATCCGCATTTCCTCTACAATACGCTTGATGCGATCATCTGGCAGGCAGAGGCAGGGAAAAATGACCAGGTTGTCGAGATGGTTACGGCGCTCTCTGATTTTTTCCGGACAACACTGAGCAAGGGACGTGATTTTATCACTGTGAAGGAGGAAGAGTCCCACATCCACAGCTACCTGATGATCCAGCGGTTCCGCTATCAGGATATCCTCGAGTATGAGATCCGCATTCCGGAGGAAATGTACCAGTATGAGATCCTGAAGCTGACGCTGCAGCCGCTTGTAGAGAATGCGCTGTACCATGGCATCAAGAATAAGCGCGGTATGGGGCACATCACCGTGACGGGCCGCCTGGAAGGCGGGATCATGGAATTTACGGTGAAGGATGACGGCATGGGGATGACGCCGGAACGGCTTTCTCAGGTGCAAAAGGAGATGAACAGAGAGCGGGAGCAGAACCAGACCCCGTCGGTGTTCGGGTTGTTTAACGTGGTGGAGCGGATACGTCTCAATTACGGGCCTCAGTATGGCATAGAGCTGCGCAGCGTGTACGGGGAGGGGACGGAGGCGGTCGTGCGCCTTCCTGCGAAAAAGGTCTGATTCCTACGAAACGGAAAAAAACACACCTTTATTGGAAGAATGTCCGTTTCCTTTTCCGGGGCTTCCGGCTAAAATATGTTCATAACCGATAGAATGAAATCGGAAAAATAAAAAGAAAACGGAGGTATTCAAAATGAGAAAATTAATTGGTTTCGCAGCGGTTGCGGCTATGACGGCAGCTATGGCAATGAGCGCATGCGCAGAAGAGGATGTGCTGACGATCGGATTTGCACAGGTAGGACATGAAT
>CAYLPF010000060.1:0-7301 GCA_964385485.1 uncultured Lachnospiraceae bacterium
TCAGGGATTCCCATTTTGCTGTGTTGATCGCCGGCCATACGGAGTCAACCAGATGGTCAGTCAGAGTGATGGACTTCTGTACTTCATAGAATTTTGCGCTCTCAACAGAGCTCAGCGGGTTGTCCTGTCCATCAACAGCGCCGGTCTGCAAAGCCAGATACAGTTCTGAGAAGGACATCGGAGTCGGATTTGCGCCAAGAGCTTCGCCAAGGAACAGCCATGCGTCGGTATTCGGCATACGAAGGTTCACGCCCTTCAGATCTTCCGGAGTCGTAACTGCTCTGTCCTCAGACAGGGAAATCTCACGGGAGCCAAGATACCACGCGCCAAGCGGAAGCAGCCCCTGCTCATCAGATACCTTCTGGAATACTTCCTGACCGATCTCACCGTTCAGTACTGTCGTCATGTGATCATAGCTGTTGAACAGATACCCTGCTGTAAACATGGAAACCCACGGAGAACCTGTGGTCAGCCAGGATGCGCTCGTCAGCGTCATATCAGCATCGCCCATAACGACTGCAGCAACT
This sequence comes from uncultured Lachnospiraceae bacterium, assembly GCA_964385485.1. Taxonomy (GTDB): domain Bacteria; phylum Bacillota; class Clostridia; order Lachnospirales; family Lachnospiraceae; genus Choladousia. The sequence goes on from CAYLPF010000060.1 coordinate 528, forward strand.
TCCTCTTCCTGTGAGAAAAGCTGTGCGTCTGTGTAAACATCCACTGTGATGTTGCCGCCGGACAGTTCTTCTACCGTCTCTTTGAATTTCATCATAGCCTGAGCGTGTGTATCCGTAGATACCGCAGTCAGTGTCACGGTCAGGTTTACCGGATCCCCCAGATCCTCAGCCTGTGTTGTGAATCCCGCCAGCATAGAGCCAGCCATGCTTGCAGCCAGTACGGTTGCCAATACTTTCTTGTTCATACTTTCATCCTCCTAAAATTTTTTACATATATCGCAACGTCATTATGACGATGGGATCTGGCGTTTGTCTTTTAAATAGTTTTCCACATTTCTGCGTGAGAAAGCAAGATGGTCATGCATGGCGTCCTCCGCCATAGCCGCATCATGCGCTTTCAGAGCATTCAGTATGTTGGCGTGACGCATGATCGCGTCATCAATACCGCCTTCTATAAAAATGCCTTTCTCGATCATATCAATAAAAACATTTTTCATCGCCTGTATCAGGATCTCAAGGAGCGGATTGCCGGCTGCCCGGGCAATTGCCTCATGAAAGGCGAAATCTGTCTCCCTGCGCTCCTTTACCGATATGCTCCGGTCCTTCAGCTTTTCCAGAAGCTGTTCCATCTCAGTAAGCTGCTGATCTGTCACCAGAGCTGCCGCCTTTTTGCATGCAGCCGTCTCGAGAATGATGCGCACATCATAAATTGCCTTATAACTGATATTGTCCATGGCAACCATACGGCTGATCACGGCTGAAAGATCTGTGGCTTCCGGCTTCGTGATATAAGACCCGGTGCCATTCCTGGGATCCACCAGTCCACGCGCTTTAAGGAGTTTGAGCGCTTCCCGGATCACATTCCGGCTGACTGAAAACTCGTCTGCCAACGACTGCTCCGACGGCAGCTTTTCCTGTCCTTCAAAATTGTCGGCAAGAATCCATTCCTCAAGCTTATCCGCAATCTGCTCATAGAGGTTGACCCTGGATACCGCAAATGCTTCCTCTGTCAACTTCATACTTATTTCCTCTTCATACAATCGTTTACAAATTCCATGGTGGCATGACAGCCCATGCTGATATAACTGATATCATCGCCACAGCCGATAAACGACACGCCTTTGTCCAGCCAATAACTGATCGCCTCATGATCACCCGCACCCAGGGACACGCCGAAAGGTCTCCCCATCTCTTTGCATATCCCAATGATCTCTTCGCACAGCTTCCGTACCTCAGGATGCCGGGTGTCCCCCAGATGTCCTATGGAAGCCGACAGGTCGTTTGCTCCGACCAACGGGAAATCGATGCCCTCAACGTTCAGGATCTCTCTGAGATTATGTACTGCGTCCACATGCTCTATCTGGACGATCCGAAGAAAGCTGTCTTCCGGATGTGCCAGATACTCTTCATTGGATACAGCGCCGTACTTGTTTGCCCTGCGCGGTCCGAAGCCCCGTACGCCATACGGCGGGTACATACATCCCGCCACTGCCTTTCTCGCTTCCTCTGCCGTGCATACCATCGGAAAAATAATCCCGTCCGGCCCCATCTCAAGGATCGGCTTTACAAGAATCGGATCATTCCACGGCACACGTACGATCGACGCCGTATCCGCTGCGGCTGCCGCAACGATATGGCTTAAGGTATTCGCCTTGTCAAAAGCCGAATGCTCGCCGTCGATCCAGACAAACTCAAATCCATGGAAACCAAGCGCTTCCGTAATGGACGGATCCAGATAAAATGTGTGGGCGCCGACTACTGTCTCACCGCGTTTCATCTTCTCACGGATCAATTGTGCCTTACATAACTTCTGTGTCATCGTTCACCCTTCTTTTTTGGCGCTGTTCACTGTTTTCTCAGATAGTATATCACAGTTCATAGTCTATTGTGAACAGCAAATTTATATTTTTTTCATTTATTCTGGTAATAATTTACAATACTATCGGATATTTCTTCACTTTCCCTCAATTACCGTTTTTGCTATTGTAGTGCTGTACTCCTGTACTATAGCTATACTACCATGTATCAGCCTATCTGTCTATTGGCGAATCTGTAAGAAATCATCTTTCATTTTTGTGTGGTTTTTACAAAAATCCGGCCTGACAGATGTACCAGCATGAATATTGATGATAGCACGCAGCGCTCCTGCATTCAGATCCTCGCCACACCGCTCTTCACTGCTGCCTCGGCAACCGCTTTTGCAACAGCATCCTTCACCCGCGGGTCAAAGGCTGCCGGAAGGATATAGTCCGCATTCAGCTCCTCATCACTCACCAGAGAAGCAAGGGCATGTGCCGCAGCCACCTTCATTTCATCATTAATATCAGAAGCCCTCACATCCAGAGCGCCCCGGAAAATTCCAGGAAATGCCAGAACGTTATTCACCTGGTTCGGATAATCGCTGCGCCCCGTAGATACAACCGCGGCTCCTCCGGCCTTAGCCTCCTCCGGGAAAATCTCCGGCGTCGGGTTCGCGCACGCAAAGATAACAGCATCTTTGGCCATGGTTTCCACCATTTCCCTGGTCAGAGTGCCCGGTGCGGAGACACCGATAAACACGTCAGCGCCCCGGATCACCTCCGCCAGCGTCCCTTTCTCACAATTCAGGTTCGTGATCTCTGCCATCTCCTGCTTGATGGCGTTAAGGCCTTCCCTGCCTCTGTATATAGCTCCCGTGCGGTCTGTCATGATCACATTTTTAACGCCCATACTCATAAGCAGCCGGATAATGGCTATGCCGGCAGCTCCGGCTCCGCTTGTCACGATCTTGACCTCGCTGATATCCTTCTTTACCAGCTTAAGCGCATTGATCAGTCCCGCCAGTGTGATCACCGCCGTACCGTGCTGGTCATCATGAAAAACCGGGATATCGCAGCGCTCCTTTAATTTTTTCTCGATCTCAAAGCATCGAGGCGCGCTGATATCCTCAAGATTGACGCCTCCAAAGCTTCCTGCCAGAAGCGCTACTGTATTCACGATATCGTCCACATTCTTGCTGCGCACACAGAGCGGTATCGCATCCACATCCCCGAACGCCTTAAACAGGACGCACTTTCCCTCCATGACCGGCATACCTGCCTCCGGCCCGATATCTCCAAGTCCGAGGACTGCCGTACCATCCGTCACTACAGCCACCGTATTCCAGCGGCGTGTCAGCTCATAGCTCTTGTTCACATCGTCCCTGATCTCCAGACACGGCTGCGCCACACCCGGCGTATACGCCAGAGAAAGCGCCTCCTTATTATCAACAGCCGCCCGCGCTGTTATCTCTATCTTGCCCTTCCACTCATAATGCTTTTTCAGCGATTCCTTTGCGTAATCCATTACTCTCTCCTCCTGTATCATATTTTACAGCTTTTGTTCCACCCTATATTTTACTGCATTTTCAAGCCCCGTCAATACGTAACAGTCCCGTTAGCCGCCGTCCGGGGGATTCGCCCGCAAACATTTTTTCTTAAAATTTCCTGAATTACTTTACTACGGCATTATATTTTCTTATAATTATAGCAAGTTATGCACTTATTCGACGAAATGTTTCTATCCTGCGGCTCATTCGCCATCTGTGAGCATACCGCTCATATTATTCTGGTTGCACTTAATGGTACTTGCTGACGAGCAGTCCGGAACTTTCAGGCGGCCCTGTAATCTTCTCGTTCTGGCCGTCCGGGCTGTTACACCGCATATACCGCGGCGGATAATTGGAAATGGCCATTAATTTCTTTCGCGAGTATAATACTATTTAAAGGGGGAATATCATTGTATATCCGTAGATTTATTTCTGTCCTTGCCGCGGTTCTTTCTGTCGGCGTCTGTGTATTTATCACTTATATCAGCCGTGATGTGGATCTTGCTACCATCGTCTTCAACCTTTCTTTTCTTGGCCTGATGCTGCTCATGCTTCTCGCCGCCTGTCTCGCCGGGCTGAGGAGGCTCGTGCAGTCGTGCAAAGGACTGAAACGGGGTATCGCTGCTATCGAAAACGGCGCCTTCAATACGTCAAACGGCGGCCGGATAGTTTTCCAGAACGCTTTTCTTGATGACTGCTATCAGCAATACTGCAGGATGGCAGGCAGCAATCCCGACGCCTCCTGCGATATCCGAAGCTTTATCAATGAGGAAGCAATAGAGACCTATGCTCACCGCGGTATCCTTGAGATGATCCCCGATATCCTCACCAGCCTGGGTATCCTCGGCACCTTTGTCGGGCTTGTTATGGGGCTTCGCAGCTTTGATCCCTCCGGCTATGAACAGATGGCCGGTTCTATCACTCCGCTGATCAATGGTATCAAGGTTGCCTTTATTACATCCATCTATGGTATTTCACTGTCACTCGCTTTTTCCTTCAACCTGCGCAGTGAATTTTCCAACCTTTCCGCACTGGTCGAGGAGTTTCTGTCCGCATACTATCTGAATGTCCGTCCGCCCTATGAGGTGGACTCCCTGTCCCGCCTTCTGGACGGCCAGAAGTCCCGCGAAGAAATGACAAAGGATCTGACCACTGTTTTCGTAGAACAGATGGCAAAAAGCTTTGAAGAAGTCATCACTCCCGCCTACAGCCGCATGACAGACGGTATCAATCATGTCGTCGAATCCTTTACGCAAAGCCAGGCACAGGTCATGACCCAGGTCTGCGAATCCGTCGTTCAGCAGATGCGCAGTGAGTTAAACGATGATTTTGCCAGGCTCAGCGAAACGATCCAGTCCCTGGAAAAGGCCCAGAATTCTTATACTGATTTTATGGACCGCTCTATGGTGCGCATGCAGCAGACCTTTGTCACCTTGCAGGATAATATGGCTCAGATGGATCAGTACAACACTCACTCCTTTGACAAACTGAATGCAGCCCAGCAGGAGGCATTCCGTATCAATCAGGAACAAAAAGACACTTATCAGGATTATATCCGCTTCATGTACCAGTCCATCGAAAAGTTTTCTGATGTATGGGAAAAAAACAGCGAAAAACTGCAGATGTATTCCGATGAGATCGGCAAAATGGGGCCGGTACGCTCCAACCAGGAGATACTGGACAGCCTGCACAATATTGCACTGCAGCTGAAGGATATCCAGAAGCGCCAGCTTGCAAACGACCTCTCCGCTGACCTCTCAGACTCCGAGGATGTGCAGACGGAAATGCTGAGAAAAACGCTCCGGAAGCTGGATGACCTGACAGAGCTTGTGGATTCGCCCCGGCTGTTCCGGAGCAGACGCAAGAAATAATCTGCCTGTTATGGCACTGCGCCCACATACACAGTCCGCAGCCTCTGCGGCCGGGTTTTTGGGAGCGCGTTAGAAAGTGAGGAAGCTTATGTACAAAAAACAGAAAAAAACGTATGAGCGTCACAATATCTGGCGTTCTTACTCTGATATGATGGCCGGACTTCTCCTGCTCTTTATGCTTGTCATGTGTATTTCCTTTATGCAGGCACAGAAGAATTATCAGGAAAAGCTGGCAGAGGAAGCCGCCCATCAGCTCACTCAAAGCCAGCTTCTCTCTGAGCTGGAAGAACGGGAAACCCTCGTAGCTTCGCAGCAAAGCGCACTGGACGAACAGTCTGCGCTGCTGGCCAGTCAGCAGAAGGACCTGGACGAGCAGGAAGCGCTTCTCGAACAGCAGCAAAAGGATCTGGATGAACAGTCCGCGCTTGTCCTCTCCCAGCAATCAGAACTGGAGCAGAAGAATTCCCTGATGCTTCAGCAGCAGGCTGCTCTGGACGAGCAGGAAGCCCTGATGGCGCAGCAGCAGCAAAAGATCGAACAGATCATCGGTATCAAAGCAGATCTGATCTCCGACCTGAAGCAGGAATTCGACCAGAACAACCTGAGCGTAGTCATCGATGAAGCTGACGGTTCCATCGCCCTTGACTCCAATGTGCTTTTCGGTTACAACGAAAATGAACTGACAGACGAAGGAAACGCCATGCTAAGTGAAGTGCTCCCCATCTACTGCAAAGTGCTGATGTCAGATAAATATCAGGATTATCTGGCTGAGATCCGTATCGATGGTTACACGGATACCAGCGGCGATTATCTATACAACCTCCAGCTTTCTCAGGAAAGGGCGCTGGCCGTCGCCGACTATCTGATTGCCGGGGCCGACTCCTTCCTTACCGCTGAAGAGCAGTCAAACCTGCAGGCAAAGCTCACCGCCAATGGCCATTCCATGAGCAATCCGGTCTATTATGATGACGGCCAGATCAATATGGACGCCTCCAGGCGTGTCGAGATCAAATTCAGTCTGAAGGATGAAGAAATGATCAACGAGCTGAAGCAGATCCTTGATAACTCTGCCATAGAACAGACACCGGAAGACAACTCCTGATACATCTGCGAAGCGCTTGTCCGGTGGGAAATGCACTGCCTTCTGATCGGACAGGGGAGAGTTATCGCCCCTATCTGCCCGCGCATGCCGCATGCCGCTCAGCAGCCGGATTTTTCCGCGGTTCTGCGCATATAAAACAGGCTCACTGCTAAGAAATGTGATATTTCCGCAGTGAGCCTGTTGCCGGGTAAAATAGAATCCTGCTCTGCAGGATTCTCCGCCTGCGACGGGTCGCCTCAGCGACATAATCCATCTCCGCCGCAGTACGATCCGCGCGGAACGTTTTGTGTCATAGGAGCCAAAGTTTCCTATGACATAAAAAAGCGGGTGATGGGAATCGAACCCACGTGTCCAGCTTGGAAGGCTGGTGTTCTACCATTGAACTACACCCGCATATCATCTTCCATTTCACAACGATGATAATTAACCATGGTCACTAAGCTCGTAAATCCCTC
>CAYLPF010000061.1:0-2003 GCA_964385485.1 uncultured Lachnospiraceae bacterium
CAAGGAAGATGATACCCAGGATCAGCTGCTGCAGCTGGGTCGGTATCATCAGCATGACAAGTCCGCTGGACAGAACCTTATAGGTCATGACGCCCAGGATGATATTATAGAATCTTACCTTTGCGCCGCCGTTTACCGGCATTCCCCCCAGCACAAGGGCGATCATGATCTGTGTCTCGAGCTGGTTTCCCGCTGTAGACGTCACAGACCCGACCTTCACGGAATTGATAAAGGCTGCAAGTCCGGTAATACACCCGGCTGCCATGTACACAAGCATCTTCGTGCGTTCTACGCGGATACCCGCAAATCTGGCCGCCGTCTCGCCCGCGCCGATAGCTTTCAGCCTGGAACCAAGGCCGGTAAAGGTAAACACCAGGTACGCAACTACAAAAATGACGACTGTAAAAGTCAGCATAAATGGAAGGTTATTGTACTTGGAGATGTCGCTTGCGCCGTAAACCGGCGAGGAAGTGGTCGCATACGCGCACACGCCCCGGAATAAATACATACTGCAGATCGTAACGATAAAGCTGGTGATCTTCCGCTTCACGTTAAAGAAGCCGTTCATCAGTCCGATCAGCCCGCCTGTCACCACGCCGCCGATAATAGCCAGCACGATATTGTACCTCGACAGGAAGCAGACCACGATGGACGCCACTCCGAGCATAGACCCCTGGGAAAAATCCAGTCCGCCCATCGTCATGACCATAAAAACGCCAATGGATGAGATCAGCAGCATATAGGACTGACTCAGCAGCAGCGCAAGGTTCTTTGGCTGAAACAGCCTGCCCTGTGTCAGAATTGCGAACAAAATACAGATTACGGCAAAACCTGCGATGGGAAGGATGGTACGCACAATGGGCCGCTCCAGAAATGGTATCTTCTCAGCCGATTCTTTTTTAACTGTTGTATCCATTTTTCTACCTCCTAAATCATGTTGTCGATGAGATCTGTGTCTTTCAGATCTTCAGACCGAAGAAATTCGCCGTTGATCTTTCCATCCTTCATGATCAGGATACGGTCTGCCATGCCAAGCAGCTCCATGATTTCCTCTGAGATCATGATAATGGATTTTCCATGCTTTCTCATATCATCCATCATGGCATAAATGTCTGCCTTTACCTTGACATCGATGCCGCGGGTCGGCGAGTCCAGGATGATCAGGTCGGAATCCTTTCCAACCCAGCGCGCAAGGACGACCTTCTGCTTATTTCCGCCCGAAAGAGCGGACACAAACTGGTCTACCCCTGTCATCTTGGTACTCATCTGCTTAGCGTATTTGTCCGCGAATTCCTTCATGGCGCTGCTGCGGAGTATCCCGCCGGATTTCAGATCCTCCAGCGACGGAAGGCAGATATTCTCACCAATGGTATCATTGATGACCAGGGACTCATTATCCCTGTCCTTTGACGCGTAGGCGATGCTGTGCTTAATGGCGTCGGGAATGGAATTAATGGGAGTGCCGTCACCCAGAGTCACGCTGCCTTCGCGGAAATAGGATGCGCCGAACAACGCTTTTCCCACCTCATGCATGCCGCACTCGGAAAGACCGCCGATCCCAAGGATCTCACCCTTATGAAGCTCCAGGGAAAGGTCGTCGATCTGCCCCTTTACGGTAACATTCTTTGCGGAAAGCACGACTTCATCCGAAATCTTCTCCCCATAATCCGCACGATAATAATTGTCGCCGATCTCGCGGCCGACCATCAGCTTCTTCAGGATTTCCGGAGTCGCTTCCGCCTTTGTAACGGAACCAACCATGATGCCGTCGCGGAGCACGCTGATATTATCGGACTGTTCGATAACCTCCTCCAGGTCATGGGAAATAAAGATCACGCAGTTCCCCTCATCACGGATCTTATGCATCACCTTGAACAGTTCTCCACGCCCTTTTTGTCCCAGCGCGGTGGTCGTTTCGTCCACTACGAGTACCTTCGGATTAAAGTAAGTAGACTTTACGATCTCAATGAGTTTCCTGTCCTCAAAATTGTAATCATCGATCG
>CAYLPF010000061.1:2103-7274 GCA_964385485.1 uncultured Lachnospiraceae bacterium
CCTTCCAGTGTGAAGGTGCCGGAATCCTTTTTGTAGATACCGGTCAGGCAGGAGGTCAGCGTAGACTTTCCGGATCCGTTCTCACCGATCAGCGCATGGATCTCGCCCTTCTCAAAGGTGAGGGAAACATGGTCCAGGGCATGCGTGATCCCAAAATGCTTGTCTATTTTATCTGCTTTTAATAATAATTCACCCATAATCGTCCTCCTTACTTCACCACAAGGCCTTTGACCGGCTTGGTTGTCAGCGCAACGATGAGCAGCAGGGCCGCGCCTGTCACTACATTCTGGATCGTCGTGGGTGCGCCAAGAGCCACAAAGCCGTTGAACATAAGCTGAATGATCATTTCACCGATCACAATGGCGATCACCGGGTGCCCATATTTCTTGAAAGCCAGGCCAAAGAAGGTTCCCATCAGAGGCGTAAAGTTACGGCTCATGGATGAGAGGTTGGAAGCGGACGTCATGGAAGTGCCAAAGCTGATCGTCAGGATTGACTGGATGCCGAAGAAAAGCCCCGCCAGCGTAAACGCCACCACCTTGTATTTGGCAACATTCACGCCCATGTTCTTTGCCACTACCTCGTTGCTGCCGATCGCATATGTATATGTACCGACTTTCGTGTATCTTAAGATAAATGCACACAGCAGATAAGCAAGCACCGCCAGGATCAGGTTCGCCGGATAGTTGCCGAACGCCCTGTAATTGATATCGAGAATGACATTCTTGCCGTTGGTGGCATATACGCTCAGCGCCTCATAGATCAGCGACAGGGCTACTGTCACGATCAGGGAAGAAATGTGCAGTTTGATATAAACAAGCCCATTGATCAGGCCGATCAGCGTCCCGCAGATCAGCGGGGCGATCACCAGGCCGACATAGCCGAAACGCACACTGGCATTGCAGGCAATAATGGAAGAAAGCACAATATTGGCGCCGACACTCATATCGAAAGGACCCATTACGCAGATAAAATACAGGCCGCAGCCTCCTACCGCGTAGATCAGCGCTGACTTCATGTAGGTAGCCAGTTTATCAGGGGAGCCAAAGGTCGTCGGCGCAAGGATTTTAAACACTGCCCAGAAAACCACAAGCAGTAAAACCAGGATTACAATACCATAATACTGGCTCTGTTTCAGTTTTTTCATAGCTGTTCTCCTTCTTAATAATACAGGCACGCTGAACGCGTGCCTGTTTTTCACATTTTAAACATCCGTCTGTTATGACGGTAACGGTCAATTGCTGTGACGGGAGATAACGTCCTCGATAGAAAGGGATGTGGCCGCGTTATTCAGATCCTCAAAGCTGTAGCCTGCCATCTCAACGATCTCTTCATCTGTGTAAGGATCATCATCTACAAAATACTGCTCATAGTTTGCATAGTCCTCAGAGGAGGATACATACAGATACGGGAACAGGATCTCATAACCGAAGGTGCCTTCTTCTTTCACATAGTTGCCCTGAACCGCATTGTAGGTCATCAGGAATGCAAACAGCGGGTCACAGAAATGTCCGCCGGACTCTGCAAACATACCGCCGCTCTCAAGCTGCTCAGCCAGGTCATCCAGGAAATCGGTGGATACCACATCGATCTCGCCGGTAAGTCCTTCATTTGCCAGAGCGCCAATGGAGCCAACGAGCGGATCTCCGCCGCCGCCCGCAACGATCAGGGCGTCCGTATCAGGATTGGAGTTAATAAGGGAAAGAGCTGCCGCCGCGCCTTCCTCAGAAGAAGTATTCGCATAAACCGGCTCAGTCAAGGTAGCCTGGTCATCCGGGTTTGCTTCGTTCCACTCATCAATTGCCTGCTTGTAACCTTCCCATCTCTGCTGGAACGTAGCGTCTCCAACGGTCCATGCCTCGAGAGCGATGTTTCTGTCGCCGTTCTCAAGAAGAAGATTTACCAGTGTGTAGCCGTTTGTAACCTCGTCCTCATGAACCGCGCCCAGATAATACTGGGAATTGCATGCGGTCTGATATACATCCGGGCTGTTCTCCTCAGAAATAATACGGAAGAACTGGGTCAGATAAACGCCGTTCGCGTCACAGGTCTGGATCGCGGATGTCATCTCGGAATCTGCTGAGTTGCAGATGATGATACCGTCGCAGCCCGCTGCGCACAACTGCTCAACAGATGCTGTAACCTGCTCGGATACGTGTCCCTGGTCAACATACATCACGCTTACGCCAAGGGCTTCAGCTGCCTTGTCGATGATCTTCTTGCACTGGCTGCCCAGAACGTCTGTGGAGCTCCAGATGGAAACACCGATCGTGATATCGTCAGCCGCTGATACGGTCACAGGCGCCGCTGTGGTCAGAGAGCCGATCATTGCTGCGGCTGCCGCGGCTGCGACAACTTTTTTCATGTTTTTTCTCATTTTACAAATCCTCCTTTTTGAAATGATTCATTAATGAAAGCCGGATCATGTTTTTTGTTTTCTGCCCGACCTGATTCAAAAACAGTTAAACATAATCCGGCTTTTCAGCGTTAGGACATATTTGCAAACTTTACTCGCACATTTTTGTGAACTGATTCCGGTATTCACTTGGACTTAATCCCAGCTTTTTGCGGAACACGCGGCTGAAATAATTATAGTCGTCATAGCCCACAAGAAAGGCGATCGTTTCCAGTTTCGTCTCCTGATCCTGCATCAATTCCACGGCATGCTCCAGCCGGATCCTTGTCACAAAGGCAATGATGGTCTCCCCATATCTCTTGCTGAACATCCGGGACAGGTAGCTGGCGTCCACATGATAGGTTTTTGCCAGAGAAGTCAGCGTAATATTTTCGTAGTAATTATTTTCAATGTACTGATGGATCTGCTCCACCTTACTGATCACGGAGTCAGACTGCTTCCAGCTGTCGCTTTCCCAGAGACTGTCCAGAATGATCTTCAGCGTCTCGATCATAGCGCCGGCCTTCAGGCATTTCATATAATAATCTACGTTTTCCATTGTCTCCTCGACCTGTGCGCTCATCTCAGGAATATACTTCTGTACATATCCGAGCAGAAAGCTTGTCACTCTCCCCACATACTGCTTCACATCCAGATAAGACCAGCCATTTTCCTCACAGTGCGCAAAATCAGAGGTTTCAAAAATCAGCCGGAAGGTATTTGCCTTCTGCTTTGTACTGAGCAGATAATGCAGTTCACTCTCAAACTGGAGATCCGTATGCTTTTCCGGTTCCCATGCCGGAACGTTCTTTTTTTCCACTGAGCAGCGCAGGACACAGTGGCTCCGGTTAAACGGACGGGTAACCAGCGCCGCGATGATCTCCCGGTAGACTGTTCCGATATCGTCCAGGGAACTGGCCTGCTCATGGAGTACGATCGATATCGGACCGTATTCCTGCTGCGGGAAAGCCTTCAGCACTGATTCCGCAAACCGCTGCAGCATTCTGGCATCCGCCGTGACTATGATCAGAAACTCGCTCATTTTGTTCGTATAATTAAATACGAGCACGTTGCTTTTTTCTCCCAGAAGCTCCTTGAGCCTTGACTTAATGCTGTAGGACATCTGAAAAACATCATGGTTATATCGCGCTGCGATCTCCGTAATATCATAAAATTTGACCAGTACAGTAGCCACCTCGGAAAATTTGCCGGTGCTGGATACATGCGGCTGAGTTCCCAGCCTGCCGTAGAGCTTTTCAGAGAGCAGCGCGGAATACTCCCTGTCTTCCAGAAAAGAAGAGAGCTTATACTCCTGAAGGCGGGTGTGCTCGTTCCGGAGCCTTTGTGCCTCCCGGTCCTCCAGGATTCCCAGCGCCTTCGTGAGGACGTTCAACAGCTCCTCCTTGCCTACGGGCTTCAGGAGATAATCGATCCCTCCGGAGATGAAAACGCCTTTTACCTTTTCAAAATCATCATACCCACTGACTGCCACCGTGATAACGTCCGGATACTCCTTATGCAGCCGTTCCAGAAGCTCCAGCCCGCTCAGGAAGGGCATATTAATGTCTGTAAGAATAATATCCGGCTTCTCCTCCGGGATCCGTTCCATGACCTCCTCTCCGTCACAGGCCGGTTCCAGAAATTCAATGGAATACTCATCCCACGAGATCAGGTTACGGATATTTTCTCTGCTCCAGTACTCATCATCTGCTGCAAGAACCCTGTATTTTCTTACGCTCATGCCTGTACCTCCTCCATCTCACCGGGAACCGCAGGCACTGTCAGAGTCACTCTCGTCCACTCTCCTATCCTGCTCTCAATCCGAAGACCGTATTTTTCTCCATAAAGATTCCTCAACCGTGCGTTTACATTCAGAACCCCGATCGAAACGCCGCTTTCCACACGTTTGGGATCATTTTTCTCAAGTTCCTGGTTGATCTTTTCCGCATCCATGCCCGCGCCATTATCCTGGATCGTGATCACCAGATTCCCGCACAGATGCTCCGACCGGATCAGAAGCTTTTTATCCCTGCGCCGCACATTGCGGAGTCCGTGAGTAATGGCATTCTCCACAATAGGCTGAAGACAGATCCGGGGAAGCTGATCCGGAAGCGTATCGCTGTCGATCTGATAATCATATGCGACAGAAGAACCATTGCGCACATCCATTACATACAGGTAATTCCTGACATGGGCCATCTCTTTCTGTACATTGGAAAGCTCATCGGTCATATTCAGGCTGTAACGGAAAATGGCGGAAAGAGAATGGCACAGGCCGCTGACGAGCGTACAGTTCTGCGCGTTGGCAATTCCGCTCATCGTATCCAGTGTATTATAGAGGAAATGCGGATTGATCTGGGCCTGGAGCATCTTAAACTCTGTCCGCTCCATCAGCAGCTTATTCTTGTATTCCTCCTGTGCCATCATCTGTATCCGGTCAAGCATCTCATTGAATTCCGTACCCAGTATCTCCAGCTCTTCATACCAGCCCACCGGCTGCACCCGAAGCTGCGTTTCCCCGTTTTTGATCCGTACAATACTGTCACGCAGCTCCTCCACCGGTTTTGAAAGCCATCTGGAAAGCACGAACATAAACAAAAGACAGGCGGCGAGCATTGCCACCATAATGATAAGCAATGACCGCAGAAGAGACTTCTGGGCGGCAGTCATCAGGGATTGAGGTACCAGGGCAAACGCTTCCAGGCTATACCCCTCCGTCTGTCCCACATGGATCAGATAATAATCTCCGTACTCCTCCTTCAGTTCCTGAAAGTCA
>CAYLPF010000062.1:0-7260 GCA_964385485.1 uncultured Lachnospiraceae bacterium
TTCACCTTTACCTTGCAGGTCAGCTTTTTCGTCCGGTTTCCAACCTTAACCGTACACGTGATCTTTGCTGTTCCTTTCTTTTTCCCTTTCACGTATCCATACTTAGTGACTGTAGCGACTTTTTTGTTGCTTGTTTTCCAGGTATATTTCAGATCCATACCTGTATTGCCGCGGAGCAGTATATGGAATTTTTTATTTACCTTTATCGTTTTTGATGTAGCGCTCAGATACAGGTTTTTTAAGGCATCTTTCTTATCCGTATAGGATCTGTAAATGTAACCGGTGCGCATATTTCCGCCTACATTCAGAGAGATCCTGTACCATGTCTTGGACTGGGCCAGAATATTCACTACGGTTCCTGATGATATGGTCTTGATCACATCAGCGGATGTACTTGGAGAACAATGCACCTTCAGAGAAGAACAAGTACTCTTCACTGCCGCGCTGTACCCGTAAATCGTAGTAAATTTCTCCATAGCAGCCGAAGAGGTCTTCACAGACACGTCCACCCAGGCTGAATAAACATATCCTTCAATAAGAGTGGTTCCTCTGTAATATCTCACCTTCGTCCAGCCGGTATTGGTGTAACCGACAGCGTCCACTACCTGTCCCACATACAGATCATCCAGGATATTGCTGTTGAGCTTTACCGGCGTTTGATGAACATTCAGCGCACTTGCCAGAACCTTGGCCTGCATATTCTGTGAATAGGAATATACGGTGGGAGTGGCATTGTACTGTGTGAACCATCCTTCAGTTCCTTCTACCCAGCCGGTGTGTCCGCCGCAGGTGACCTCCATCCAGCCATCAGTATATATCGTATTCACAGACAGATGATTTCCCCAGCCCAGCACCATAATAATGGACGATGATGTATTCGGATACAGATGCATATTCACGCCGTCCGGCGCTGTCACAATCAGCGTCTCCCCTGCGTAGAAATTAACATAGGAAGCTGCCGAAACAGGATCCGCCTGTATGCAGGTACAGGAAAGTACCAGGGCCAACATAAACGCCACCAATTTTTTTAATACATTTTTCATAAGTTTCTCCTTTCTTTCTCAGTCGCTTGCCGCAGTTGCCTCACCGGCCGCGGCTATTTGATTTATGCTGATCAATGGCATATTTTGACATAATTATTATACCAAGCCGCCGCTTCGTTTCTGTTGCCTGTTCTGCACAAAAAACAGCTTATATTTCACGGCTGTGAATTGTAACATATTTATCTTTATTTTGTAAATTTTGTCTTGACTTTTTTTCATAATCTAGTATACTGGAAACGATCTGTTCGTTGCGACTAACCGACAGATTTTTTTAAACCGGTTGGTTAGGAGTGGCTAACTTAATGTGGGAGCAGGCAGAAAGGACGGATAAAAAATCATGGGATAGTGTGATTCATAAATGTTTTATAAACGGCTGTTTTTTGAAACGAACGTTACTGGTATTGTGAAAGGAGTACAAATGGACAAGTGGTTTCACCGGCTCCGGTGGATTCTGATGACATTCTTTTTTGCTTTTTTTGTGTGGGGTACGCACTGGCTTGGTTATAAGATTAAAAATGTTCTGGTACCTGTACTTGCGTGCGGAATCTCAAGAGATATTCCGATTGGCGAGGTATGCTATTACCTGTCCCACCTGGGGGAACTGTTTCAGGCTTATGGCTGGCTTGACGCAGTTAAGTTTCTTTTAGTCACGCTGATCGTATGCATCATTTTCGGCAGGACTCTTTGCTCATTTATGTGTCCGATGGGTTATTTTCAGGAGATAGCATTTGAAGTGCGGCGTATTCTGAAGATTGAAGGATTCACCAGAAAAGAAAAATTCATGGAAATTATAAATGTGACAAAGTATTTGCTGCTGCTGGCGTTTTTCGGGCTGTTTTTTATTGGCTTTGATTTCTGCGATATTTGCCCGGCGATCATCACGATTGAAGGCTTTGCGGGCTGGTCTCCGAAGATCGTTGTCGGTTATCTGTTTGGCGTTTTATTTATTGCGCTTTGTTTTTTTATGCGCAGATTCTGGTGCAATATCTGCCCGTTGGGCTATTTTGTCGGCCTTTTCCACAAAATTTCTCTTTTCAAGCTGAAGAAGGACGGAGAAGCCTGCACAAAATGCGCTGCCTGCTATGAGGCGTGCCCGCAGAAGATCAAGTCGATTTATACGGAGATGGATAAGGATGATGTTACGACTGCCGACTGCATTTTCTGCGGCGAGTGCATCCGCGAGTGCCCTGAGGATAATGCATTGTCAATTTATTTTGGCCCGCTGAAAATTTATACGGCAAAGCGTCGGGACTTTATAAAGAATCAGGAAAAAATCATTCACAGTAAATGCGGCGGCTGTCACGGCATCTGCCATCAGAGGAGGAAGTAAGTATGGCGATTATTGCACAGATGCCGGAAGGCTCTCTGGAGCAGCGGCAGCAGCAGCGCTACATCAGCCGTTCCGCACAGCTGGCGGCAAAGTACCTGCAAAAGCTGGATGCGCTGCCGGGAATGCCGGAAAATTTTACATATTTTAAGGATATTCTCCGCACGGTATTCGTGCAGAATGAGACGGTTAACCCGGAAAAAGATAAGAAGCTGGTGGGCACCTACTGCGTTATGGTGCCTGAGGAGCTTGTCTATGCGGCGGGAGGCCGGCCGGTCAAGCTCTGCAGCGGCAATTATACCGGGTATCATTTTGGAGACGATATCACTCCCAGGGACGCCTGCCCTCTTGTAAAGGCCGTTATCGGTAATGCCATGATGGGCGGAAGCAATCTCTATGAAGCCTGTGAGCTGTTTGTTGTCCCGATCACGTGTGATCCGAAGAAAAAAATGGCCGGCATGCTGAAGGAATACAAACCGGTCAGAGAGCTGCATGTTCCGGTCAATAAGCTGGATGATGATGCGATGGATTATTATCTGAAGGATCTGTATCATTTGAAGCGGGAGCTGGAGACGCTGACAGGGAATAAGATCACCCGCCGCAGCCTGGCACGACAGGTGGCGGAGATGGCGGGGGTACAGAAGGAAATCTACCGTTTCATTCATTTAAAAGGATACAAAGATCTGCTGATCCGCGGTTCCCACGCGATGGCAGTAATGAACTCATATGCGTATGATGACGCGAAGCGCTGGGCGGAGCATCTGCATCTGTTGAATGATGAACTGGAGATACGCAGGGATAACGGAACGTATCTGACCAGAAAACGGCTTCCGCGTATCATGGTGACCGGTTCCCCGATGACTTTTCCGAATCTGAAGGTGCCGCTGCTGATCGAGGAGATGGGAGGTATCGTTGTTGCGGATGAGACGTGCCTTGGTGACCGGTTTAACTATGATCCGGTGGCGGCCTGCGACGGCTCCCTGGATGGCATGATGCGCGCTTTGGCAAACCGGTACATTGCACCCTGCAGCTGCCCTACTTTTTCTGCCAATGACCAGCGGATCAAGCGGGTGAAGCACATGATTGAGACACATCAGGTGGAAGGAGTCATTTACCACGTGCTGAGGGGCTGTCTCGTATACGATTATGAATATCAGATGATGGAAGCGGAAATGGGTAAGCTGGGGATCCCGATCATCCGTGTGGAGACAGATTATAATGAAGAGGATATTGAACAGCTTCGTATCCGTATGGAAGCATTTATTGAAATGATCAAATTTGGGGAAAGGAAAGTGTTAAAGTAATGGGAACATATTTTGCGGGAATTGACGGCGGTTCCACCTACATTAAGGCGGCTCTTCTGGAGGATGGCCGGGTGGTCGGCACAAAAGTAGCCAGTACAGGGATCGACAACAGTGGTATCGCTGAAAAGCTGCTGAAGGATATTGCGGCCGGGGCAGGTATAAAACGGGAGGATATCAAGTATGTCATGGCAACCGGATACAGCCGTAAGGTAATCGATATTGCTGACGATGATGTGTCGGAGATCACAGCCCACGCCTATGGAGTACGGGTCACTGCTCCAGAGGAGTTCCATCCCGGTATGATCATCGATATCGGCGGACAGGACAGCAAGATCATTTATCTGGATGAAAATTATGGGATCAAGAATTTTACCATGAATGACAAATGTGCCGCCGGTACAGGAAAATTCATGGAAGTAGTCGCACAGATACTGGAAACAACGATCGACCAGATCGGCCCTCTTTCCCTGGAAAGCACTTCTCCCTGTGATGTCAACAGTATGTGTGTTGTATTTGCGCAGTCAGAGATTATTTCGCTGGTAGCCAGGAAGTACGACCGTAAGGATATTATTTACGGAATGCATCTGTCCATGGCGCGGCGGATCATCAAAATGATCCGAAAGGCTGAAATGGGAGGAGATATTCTTATGACCGGGGGCGGGGCATTGAACGTCGGCCTTCGCAAGTCCTTTGAAGATGAGCTGATGAGGGATGTCTTTGTGGCGAAGTACCCGCAATTTAACGGTTCAATCGGCGCCGCACTTTTAGCAAAGGAGAGATATCATTGTCTGGCACAGGAATCCTGACAACTACATTTGTATCCTGTCTTATAGGATCACTGGCGATGGGGCTTTCCTGCGGCACGGGCTGCAGTCCTGCCATCAGCCTTTTTCTAAGTGCGTACGTTGTGCGCTGCAAGGGTGACACGAGGCGTTCCCTGGTCTCTTTTGCCCAGTTTTTTCTGGGTAAGGCCGGCGCGGTGCTGCTTGTCTGCCTGACGGCCGCATTGACTGGACAGACCATTCTGAATGCAGACGGGTATCTCGGGAAGTATTCTCTTGGCTTTCTAATGCCGGCTTTCCTGGCAGGAACCGGTATTTATATGATTTGGGAGCTGGCCCGTGGCCGCGACGGCTGCCATAGCTGCCACAGCTGCGGCGGCTGTAATAATAAGGAAACCCCGGTAGACAGAGCGCCGGTGGTGGGCGGTTTTATTTATGGCCTGACTCCCTGTGCGCCGCTGGTCATCCTGGCAGGCTATGCGCTGGCAATGAATTTCGGCCAGGCAATGGTGCTGGCGGTGCTGTTCAGTATAGCTTCCGCGTTTTCACCGCTGCTTTTGATGATGCTGTTTATGAAGCTGGTGGTAACACGTATGCAGGATGAGGTGCCAAAGCTTTTAATTGCGCTCAGGTGGGTACTGAGCATTGTTGTAGCGGTACTTGGAATATATTTGCTGGCCCGTTATCTGCTGGGAAGCCCTGTGGCGATCACAGCCTGACAGTCCGGGCAAAGAAAGGAGAAAAATCATGGAACAGATGGATTTTGCGGCATATGAGCGGGAATGGGAGGAGTCCCTGGAGACGATTGTCTCCGCAGGGAACGCCTGCGAAGGATTAGATTATTTTATAGGACTGGCAAAAGAATATTATAAACCGGAAAATCTGAAAAACAGGCATGCGAAGGTTATTTTACTGGATATGTCTTTTCCGGCGGAGATCATACGTGCGTTGGGAGTGCAGCCGTTATACCTGCCCGGGGGGAGCTTCATTGCCGCGAACTGGGCGGAAAACATGGTGCCCCGTGATACGGATTCCGTCGTCAAGTCTGTGCTTGGCATGCTGACCAACCGGGAGATGGATCTTGTGAGAAAATCTATCGTACTGGTTCCGCAAAACTGTGACAGTATGCGGAAATTTCCGGATATGCTGCGGGAGTATGACTGCACCGTTATCCCTGTGGAGCTTCCAAGCAGCAAGACCTCAGAAAATCTCAGATCACGCTGGGAAAACGAAGTACGGGGTGTGACACAGCAGCTGGAAAGAAAACTGAAGCGGCGTCTTCGCACGTCAGCGCTGCGCACAGCCTGGCAGCAGTCTGAAGCCGCAAGAGAAGCATATCGGAGGCTTGACGATGTATGTACTCATCACCCCGGCGTCATTTCCGGAGCTGTCCGCCTGTTTATTGCCAATGCATATCTCTGGGAAACAGATCCGCAGAAATGGATATCCCATGTGAATGCTCTGACGGATGAGGTATGCAGAAAAAAGAGGGAATGGAAGGTAAAACCGCAGATCCTGGTAGTAGGTTCTCCGGTGTATTTTCCGAATTATAAGCTGCCGTTTCTTTTGGAATCCCTGGAGATGGATATGGCGGTTTCTATCAATCCGGTCACCGCACATTTGCTTGATGAGATCCCGGAGACAGCTCTCAAAGGCAGGGCTCTGATCGGCAGGGCAGCCCAGTACAATCTGGCAGCTGACATTTCCCCGGCTTTTGTGGAAAATGATACGTTATTTGAATATATGAAAAAAACAGTGAGGGAGAAGAGCATCAATGGCGCAATCCTGCACATTGTGAAGGGGCAGATTGAATACGATTTCGAAATGCGCCGTTATGAAGAATATCTGGAGCAGAAGGGGATTCCGATCTTCCGCCTGGAGACGGATTACAATTATCAGGATCTGGAACAGCTGCGGATCCGCCTTGAAGCCTTCAGTGAGATGACGGCGCATAAGATGATGCTGTCAGAAGAGAGGAGCGCCTGATGATCCGGAAAAAATATGCGGCAATTTTCGCGGTTATCCTGATCCTGCTGATAGCGGGGATCCTGTACAGCCCGTATCTTGACTGGTATATGATCCCCCAGAAATGTTCCGACCGTCTGTTGACGGCTGTGGAGGATACCAACGCCCATACGACCCTTGCAAACCAGTTTTTGTGGTTTGAATATGAGGGAGATAACATGGTATTGCATTATCTTCCCATCGCTTCCGGGTTTTCTGCTGTCCAGTATCTGGATCTGGACGAAAATTATGCGGAGTGTCCTTTTGAGAATTTTAAAACAGACGACAGCATGGCCGGGACCTTCCTCGTTATGACAGATGAGCCGGTGGAGGTGGATCTCGACCAGGATGGGACGGCGGAAAAGGTGCGTTTTATTGCAAAAACGGATACGAACGCATGCAAGACCTTTTACGGCAACTACCATTGCTTTGCACAGAAAAAGATACCGCTGGAGGTGGTCGTGGACCGTACCTTTGCGGACGTATACGTATACGGCGAGCTGTTCAGCGGGGATTTGCAGATGCAGTCCGGCTATGCCATCGATGAGACAATAGCCATTGAGGATGGAATGATCGATTATATCAGCTACAAGGATACGGAGGCCGGGCTGATGATGTTTACGTGCGAATACGGCGACGAGACGCTGGTTTTCAGCTATATGCAGGAAAGCAACGTGCTGAACCGGCAGCATCTGCGGGCTATGGAGGCGCTGGGGATACTGCTGGCAGTGACGGTGGCGCTGATCCTTATAATGCATTTTATCCGAAAGGCCATCAACAGAAAAAGATTAAAATAAAGA
>CAYLPF010000063.1:0-7219 GCA_964385485.1 uncultured Lachnospiraceae bacterium
GAGATGGTTTCTATCTGCTCAATATTTTTTTGAGTTGTTTCTGCACATTTAATGTGGTAAACTGTATTGGTCACACTTAATATGTGCCGCAGGCAAATGTTTCGTATAACTGCATATACCGCGGCGAACAATGGAATATGGCAATTGATTTCGTTCGCGAGTACAGGAAATGAGTGGACTATAAGATGAGTTTGACGGGAAACGGCAGACAGAACGGGAAGACAAATGGAAAGAGGATTTGTGAAAGAAAAAATTTCCGGAGAGATCCGGTTGAACAAATATCTGAGTGATGCCGGCGTTTGCTCGCGGCGTGAGGCTGACCGGCTGATTGAAGCGGGAGCTGTAACGGTAGACGGCGCTGTGGCAGTGCAGGGCATGAAGATCCGCCCGGAGCAGCATATCCTCGTGAAGGGGAAAAAGGTAGCCAGGGAGCAGGAGATGGTGCTGCTGGCAGTCAATAAGCCCAGGGGGATCGTCTGCACGACGGATACGCGATGGGACGAGAAGACAGTTTATGATATGCTGAATTACCCGAAACGCATTTTTTCAGTTGGCAGGCTGGATAAAGAATCAGAGGGCCTGCTTCTGATGACGAATAACGGTGATATTCTGAATAAAATCATGCGGGCAGGGAATTATCATGAAAAAGAGTACCTTGTGACGGTTGATAAAAAGATAACGCAGGAGTTCCTGAAAAGGATGTCGGAGGGCGTCTATCTGAAGGAACTCGATGTAAAAACGCGGCCATGCCGTGTGGAACTTGCAGGGGAAAAGCAGTTTCGTATTATTCTGACCCAGGGGCTGAATCGTCAGATCCGCAGGATGTGTGAAGCATTCCATTATAAAGTGACGCGTCTCCTTCGGGTGCGCATCATGAATATTGAGCTGGGAGAGTTGAAGCCGGGAGAATACAGGAAAATTACCCGGAAGGAATGGGCTGTATTACAGGATCAGGTCAGAAGGGCGGATCAGAACCAATACAGGGGCCGTGAAAAAGGAACGCATGTGGCCGGAAAGCGGGAAAGGAATTGGGAAAGCAGATGAGTCAACAGATGAGTCAGCAGATAGAACGGATGAAGGAGCTGTCTTTAAAGCTCACGCAGGCATCCCGGGCATATTATCAGGAAGACCGGGAGATCATGAGTAATCTGGAGTATGATAAGCTGTACGATGAGCTTTGTACTCTGGAGAAGGAGAGCGGGATCGTGTTGGCAGGCAGCCCGACGGTGACGGTGGGATATGAGGCCCTGGATGCCCTGCCGAAGGAGCGTCACGAGAGCCCGATGCTTTCTCTGGGAAAGACAAAGGAACGGTCGGAGCTAGCCCAGTTTGCAGGGGAGCATCAGGTTCTGGTCTCCTGGAAGCTGGACGGGCTTACGGTGGTGCTTACCTACCGCGATGGGGAGCTTGAGAAGGCTGTCACCCGGGGAAACGGTGAGATCGGTGAGGTTATTACGAATAATGCCCGGGTATTTCAGAATATTCCGCTGCGCATTGCATATAAGGGCGAACTGATCCTGCGGGGTGAAGCGATCATCACCTATTCCGAATTTGAAAGGATAAATGAAGAGATTGAGGATGTGGAGGCGAAATACAAAAATCCACGCAATCTCTGCAGCGGTTCCGTGAGACAGCTGAACAATGAGATCACGGCGAACCGTCATGTCAGATTCTATGCCTTTGCGTTGGTGAGGGCAGAAGGCGTTGATTTTAATAATTCAAGAAACTCACAGTTTGAGTGGCTGCATTCCCAGGGATTCGATGTGGTTGAGCACCGACTGGCGACAGCAGCCGAAATGGAGGACACGGTTGCTTATTTTGCGGAGAAAATACAGCATTACGATATCCCGTCCGATGGGCTGGTAGTCACGTATGATGATATTTCCTACGGCCAGTCTCTGGGACGGACAGCGAAGTTTCCCAGAGATTCCATAGCCTTTAAATGGCAGGATGAAACGAGGGAGACGAAGCTGCTGGAAATCGAGTGGAGCCCGTCACGTACCGGGCTGATCAATCCGGTGGCGATTTTTGAACCGGTGGAACTCGAGGGTACAACGGTCAGCCGCGCCAGCGTCCATAATATCAGTATTATGCGATCGCTGAAGCTGGGGATTGGCGATACGGTCACCGTATATAAAGCCAACATGATCATTCCGCAGATTGCGGAAAATCTGACCGGAAGCGGAAATATTGAGATACCGAAGACGTGTCCGGTCTGCGGAGGCCGGACCGTTATCCGCTCGGTAAACAATGCGGAGACACTGTACTGTACGAATGCACAGTGCAGTGCGAAAAAGATCAAGTCCTTCACACTGTTTGTCAGCCGGGATGCCATGAATATAGAAGGCCTTTCTGAAGCTACGCTGGAAAAATTTATTGCAAGAGGATATATCCATACGTTTGCGGATATATATCATCTTGCGGGTTACCGCGATGAAATAGTGGAGATGGAGGGCTTTGGCGAAAAGTCCTGTAAGAATCTGATACAGAGTATTGAGAATTCCAGAAATACAACGCTGCCAAGAGTCATATACAGTCTTGGCATACCGAATATCGGGGTGGCGAATGCAAAGCTGCTCTGCAGCCGGTTTGATTACGACCTTTCACGTATCCGAAACAGCAGCGAGGAAGAGGTGGCTGCCGTCGAGGGCCTGGGCGAAGTGATCGCCGCCGCAGTTGTAAGCTATTTTGCGGATCCGCTGAACAGTGAAAATCTGGATGCTCTCTGCAGCGAGCTGAATATTGAACAGCCGCGGGATGCAGCGCGGGAACAGGTGTTCATCGGCAAAACCTTTGTTATCACCGGCAGCGTGGACCACTTTGCCAACCGAAATGAACTGAAAGCTTATATAGAGGCCCGGGGAGGGAAGGTCACCGGTTCCGTGTCGAAGAATACAGATTATCTGATCAATAATGATGAGGCTTCCACATCTTCCAAAAATAAAAAGGCGCGGGAGCTGGGGATACCGATCCTGTCAGAGAACGCGTTTCTGGAACTGGCAGGAGAGCAGTGATGACAGATTTCACAGGGCATCCGGGATTCTGTTGACGGAATCTGCGAAGAAGCGCAGCATACCGCCCGGTCAGGGTGGAAAAGAGGAGGAGAAAAAATGCCGATCAAAGTACAAAGCAATCTGCCGGCAAGGGAGATTCTGGAAAGAGAAAATATTTTTGTCATGGACGAAAATCTGGCGGTACATCAGGATATCCGTCCGATCTATATTGCGATTCTGAACCTGATGCCGCTGAAGGAGGAGACAGAGCTGCAGCTTTTGAGGTCTCTTTCCAATACGCCGCTGCAGGTGGACGTCACCTTTGTGAAGGTGAAATCTCATGAGGCTAAAAATACGTCCACCAGCCACTTGAATGAGTTTTATGTTGAATTTGATGATATTCTGGAACGCCGGTTTGATGGGATGATCATCACGGGAGCTCCTGTGGAGATGCTGGAATTTGAAGAGGTGGATTACTGGCAGGAGCTTACGCAGATCATGGAATGGACGGAGAAGCATGTCACATCTACGATCTATCTGTGCTGGGGCGCCCAGGCAGGGCTGTACTACCATTACGGGCTGAAGAAAAGGCTTCTGGACAAAAAAATGTTTGGCCTGTTCTGGCACCGCGTACTGAACCGGAAGGTTCCCCTGGTCCGTGGCTTTGATGATGTATTCCTTGCGCCGCATTCCCGTCATACGGAGGTCCCGATGGAGGAGATCCGAAAGGTGAAAGAACTGACGGTCCTGGCGGAGTCCGATGAAGCCGGGCTGTTCCTTGCGATGGCGGATAACGGACGGAAGATCTTTGTCATGGGGCATCCTGAGTATGACCGTGTGACGCTGGATGGGGAATACCACCGGGATCTGTCAAAAGGACTGCCGATTGAGATCCCGAAGAATTATTATACGGATGATAATCCGGACAACAGGCCGCTTCTTATGTGGCGTTCCCATGCCAACAATCTGTATACAAACTGGCTGAATTATTACGTCTATCAGGCAACGCCATACGATATGGCAGGAACCCCTGATTTTGCCTACATTAACAGCCAGCTCCAGAAATACAAATAAAACCGTGTTTATCTGTTTTTATGCAAAAAAAATAAAAGAATTTTGCACAAAAAGCTACCGCTTTCCAAAAAAATAGTGTATAATTTCAACATAAGGATTATTTACAGGGAGGAAGTATTATGGCTAAAGAAATGATTGCAATGCTTCTTGCCGGCGGTCAGGGCTCACGTCTGTATGCATTGACCCAGAGGCTTGCAAAACCAGCAGTTCCATTTGGCGGTAAATATCGTATCATCGACTTTCCGCTTTCGAACTGCGTCAATTCCGGCATTGATACCGTAGGTATTCTGACTCAGTATCAGCCACTTGTTTTAAATGAGTACATTGGAAACGGTCAGCCCTGGGATCTTGACCGTCTCTATGGCGGAGTACATGTTCTGCCGCCGTATCAGCAGGCATCAGGCTCTGACTGGTACAAGGGAACTGCCAACGCGATTTATCAGAACCTTGCGTTCATTGAGCGCTATGATCCGGAGTATGTTATCATTCTTTCCGGTGACCAGATCTGCAAACAGGACTACAGTGACTTTTTGAAGTTCCACAAGGAGAAGAATGCGGAGTTCAGTGTCGCTGTCATGGAGGTTCCATGGGATGAGGCGTCACGTTTCGGACTTATGGTCGCGGATGAAGATGACAGGATTACAGAGTTCCAGGAGAAACCGAAGAATCCGAAGTCAAATCTGGCTTCCATGGGCATCTATATTTTCAACTGGGATATTCTGAAAAAATATCTGACCGAGGATGAGGCAGATCCGAATTCTGAGAATGACTTCGGAAACAACATTATCCCGAATCTGCTTCGCGACAAGAGAAGGATGTATGCGTATCATTTCAGCGGATACTGGAAGGATGTCGGGACGATCTCCTCTCTCTGGGAGGCAAATATGGAAGTCCTTGATCCGGAGCACAGCGGGATCAACCTCTTTGATGAGGATTGGAAGATCTACAGCCGCAACAGCGGTATGACCGGCCATAAGATCAGCGCCGGAGCCGTTGTGGAGAATTCCATGATCACAGATGGATGCCGTGTCAAGGGAACCGTAAAGCATTCCATTCTGTTTGCAGGCGTACAGGTAGAGGAAGGCGCTGTCATTGAAGATGCAGTTGTCATGGGCGGTTCCGTGATCAAGGCAGGAGCTGTTGTGAAGCACTGTATCCTTGCAGAGAATGTTACGATCTGCGAAAATGCAGTAGTAGGCGCTATGCCCGAGGGTGATGTGAAGGGTGTAGCTACGGTAGGCGCAGGCATTACGATCGGTGAAAATGCAACGATTGGTCCGAATGCCATGGTAGATAAAAATGTAGAAGGTGGTGGAGAACAATGGTAAAATCTAATTCAAGTGCGCTTGGCATCATTTTTCCAAACAATTATGACCCACTGGTTCCTGAACTGGTCAATGTGCGAATGATGGCCTCCATCCCTTTTGCAAGCCGTTACCGTATGATTGACTTTATTCTCTCCAGCATGTCAAATTGTGGTATTGACAATATATCCGTTATGGTAAAAAATAACTACCATTCTCTTATGGATCATCTCGGTTCCGGACGTGAATGGGATCTCGTCCGCAAGAACGGCGGCCTGAATATCTTCCCGCCGTATGCTGAGAAGTCGTCCAAGCAGTATACGGGACGCATCAGCGCTCTGGCAAACCTTCTTGGTTTTCTGAGAGAACAGAAAGAAAAGTATGTTGTTATGGCGGATTCCAGTATTGCCGTGAACTTTGATTTCAAGGATATGATCCGCAATCATATCGAGACGGGAGCGGATGTCAGCATCGCTTACAATGAGCAGGAGCTTCCTGAGAGCATTATGAGGACGCTTGACAACAGTAAGGGATTTTATTATACGTTCAGCATTAACGAGGGACGTATCACAAAGATCTATGTAAATCCCAGGGAGCAGGGCATTCAGAACTTCTCCATGAACATCTATGTAGTAGACCGTGAACTGCTGATCGATATGGTCAACACAGCATTTGTGCGCGGGCAGGAGCACTTCAACCGTGACGTTCTCCTGAATCAGCTGGGCAGGCTGAATGTCCAGGCCTATAAGTATGAAGGCTATGCTGCCCGTATCAGCGGCATTAAGAGCTACTTTGACGAGAATATGAAGCTTCTGGATGATTATAATCTGGATGCGCTTTTCTCAGGCGGCCCGATCTATACAAAGATCCGTGACGATAATCCGACAAGATATATTGAAGGCGCTAAGGTCAGCAATATCATGGTAGCTGACGGCTGTATCATCGAGGGTGAAGTGGAGAACAGCGTCCTGTTCCGTGGCGTCCGGGTAGCGAAAGGCGCTAAGGTGAAGAACTGTATCCTGATGCAGGATACGGTAGTTGAATCCGGAGCACAGATCGATTACCTGATCGCGGATAAGAATGTGACTATATCCGCAGGCAAGGAGATGAAGGGTGCGGATACGTTCCCGCTGTATATCGCGAAGGGTCATACAGTATAATTATGAATACTTCACAGTCACAGGCGATAGCGCTGTTTGAGTTAAGTGAAATATCAGCTGAGACGCTTAGCGGGGTATTATAGTATCAAACATATACGAAGACGATATGCCGTACGGTGCTTTTGGGTTCTGTACGGCAAATCTTGTGTCATAGGAAACTTCGTCTCCTATGACACAAAAACGCTCCGCGCGGATCGCACTGCGGCGGAGATGAATTATGTCGCTGAGGCGACCCGCCGCAGGCGGAGAATCCTGCAGGGCAGGATTCTATTTTAAACAAAGCGGCGGAATCAATGAAAAAAGGTACATGAAGATATTACAAAACAGATCAGAATGAGATCCTGATCAACGGAAAGGATGTACAGAGCTATGGCAGGCAGAGTCTCAGTAAAAAAATCAGTTACATTCCCCAGGACTGCGGACTCTTTGAAGAATACGCTGCAGAAAGTCTCCGCTTCCGGAAAGAAGAGGCGTCAGAGCAGGAGCTGTGGAAAACGCTCAGGAAAGCGCAGGCGGATGTCTGCGTCAGACAAATGGAAAAGGCGCTGGAAGCTGAAACTGCGCAGAGCGAAAAGAATCTTTCGGGTGGCCAGAGGCAGTGTCCTGCTGCTGCGAGGGCTTTGGCTGGCAATGCGCAGCTATATTCCATCGACGGCTTCTTTTGGCGCGGATCACATTCGTTTATAAT